>SBFV01000386.1 GCA_006227775.1 Gammaproteobacteria bacterium
GTTGACTCCTCCCGGCAAAGCCTGGGAGACGAGGCTACTCCGGCGGCAACCCGTGCCAAGCTGGATGCCATGGCCGAAGAAACCCTGCGGCACCTGTTCGCGCAGAAGCCGCAGAGTCGCGCCCTCTTCGATCGCAGCGCCGGTTACGCCGTCTTCGACAAGCGGGAAGCGAGCTTCTATGTCGTTGCCGGCTATGGACGCGGAGTCGCGGTCGATCCCAGCACTGGCACCCGTGTCTACATGAAGATGGCAACCACGGGCGCCGGCCTGAGCTTCGGCCTCGGCGGCTTTGCCTCCCAAATGGTGATGCTGTTCGAGGACGAGGCCAGCTTCCATGAGTTCGTCACCCAAGGACTGGACGCGGCCGCCCAAGTCGGCGCCATGAGGGGCGAAGAGCGAGAAGAACTCGCCCTGCGTTTCACGGACGGCAAGGCCGTCTTCGTCCTGACCGGCCAGGGCTGGAAGGTCTCGGTCAAGCTCACCGGATCCCGCTACTGGCCGGACGAGGCGCTCAACACGCGCTGAGTTGGTAACCCGGACCATCTGCCACCACCTGACCCCCCGTAGCGAGCAATCGCCCCTCACCGGCGTCAATGCGTTCCAGGATCTTCCTTCTCAGTCACATGCGGGCCTACACCAGCCTGCTGGGCCATATTCTCGGGTCCCATCCGGAAATCGACGGTTACTACGAAATGCACCGGGGTTACCGCACCCCCGACGACTTGGCCCAGCAGGAGGAAGCCTATCAGCGGGAAGAGGGCCTGCAACCCGGAGGTCGCTACCTGTTCGACAAGCTGCTGCACAATGACTACCCCCTGCTTCTGGACCGGATTGGCCAGCAGGGGGCCATTGTCCTCATCGCCCTGCGAGATCCGGACAGGAGCATCCCCAGCATCGTCCACCTCTTTCGGGGCCGGTCACCCCTGGATCCCTATGGCCAGCCGGAAGGGGCCTGCCGTTATTACGTGGAGCGACTGGCGTGGCTGGCCGCCTTCGCCGCCACCTGGCCGGGGCGCTACCACTATTTCGACGCCGAATGCCTGGTGGAACGTCCCCTGCCCTTGCTGGCCTCCCTCAGCCGCTGGCTGGATCTGGGGTCTCCTTTACGGGAGGAATATCAGCTCTTTACCCGCACCGGACTGGCCCGGGCGGGGGATTCCTCCGCAGCCATCGCCAGCGGCGCCATTCTTCCGCGGGCACGGCGTTACGGGGATATCGCCTTGGCCGCCGAACTCCATGCCCAGGCCCGGCGGGCCTACCGGGCCTGTCGCCAGGCCCTCATGGCCGATGCCCTGGCAGTGGAACAGCGCCAAGTTTCAAACTGAGAATAACCGGTCCCAGGCGGACCGTTCCCGGCGGTAATTGCCGAGGGCGGCGATGATCTGGCCCCGGCGCCAGTACCGATGAGAGGGATCGCGGATGCGCTGCCAGGCGGCGGACTCCTGACCGAAATTACGTTCGACACTGCCGAGGAAAGCTATCAGATCCTCCATGGCCGGGCGCGATGCCCACCAGGGTGGGGCGGAGGCGAACCAGGTTTCCAACTCCCGGCGCCCTTCGTCGATGGCCGCCTGATTGGTCCCGTAGAGGGCAAGCAACCGCGACTCGGTCCGTTCCATCACCTCGCCGAGCGCCACTACATCGGTCAGTTCCTCCAAGGTGCGCGCCTTAAGCCAGTCGACGACGCTAAAGAGCATGAGGTCACCGAAGAACTGACGCTCGAACTCATCGCCGATATCCACGACCGACCGGCCTAGCTCCTCCACGCCGGGGCGGAAATCGTCCGCGGCACCCCCTGGGCTGGTGCGTTGATGCAGCATCGGCAGGTTGACGGAGGCAAACCGCGGACCGATCTCCGCCTGGATGAGGCGGCCCGCCGTCGGTCCCGACATGCGCAGCCGGAGCTGGCCGAAGGGAATGATGTACCTTAAGCCAGCACGGTTGACGATATAGTTGCCCGGGTAAAGGGTTCGGGCGGGCTCCAGGGACATGAAGGAGCCGCGGTAGCGGAATAGGCTCCGGCGCGTCAGGTGCTCACCGCGGAAGAAACTCGGGAGCCTGCCGGCGAGGGCGGTCAGACAGTCCGCGTTGGTGTGAACCCCAGGCAGGGGGCAGGAATAGGCGCAAGGGCCACCCAGGGCCTCGTAGCCGAAGAGGGCCGCCAGATCATGATAGGCTGCTTCCCCCGCCAGGACGCCTTCAGCCCCATGGAATTCGCAAGCGGCGTCGGGGTCCCTGGCCGCCATCTCCCGCAGGAACGCCGCCAGGTCGCCCATCAGGTTGGCGCCCATGACCGCGGGCGAGACCGGGGGGTCGCCCACCAGCTTCCCCGTCAGCACGTCCAGCCGGTAGGTGTGGAAGATCCGGTTGATGTAATAAAAGTAGTTCAGGGCCGGTACGATCGCTTCCCCGGCCGTGGCGGCGCGGTTGACCAGGAAACGCTGATCGCTGTCCATCAGGTAGAAGAGCGTCTCCTCGCCTGGCCGGGCCAGTTCCACCATTTTCAGGTAGCTGAGGTTGCGCGTGGCGGCCTGCCCCTTGTGATGGAAGGCCGCGGCGGGCTGATCCGTCAGCAGACCGGCCAACTCGCGGCGCTGGGCCGCCGGGATCGCCATCAAGCTTTCGTACTGGGCCTCGAGCCCGAAATGATGCGCATCGAGCCCCCGCCGGCGGAAGTCCGCCACCAGCGCCCGATGCCGTTCACGATTGATTACGTCCCGGCTATCCTCCGCCACGACGACGCTGACCCGCTTGAATAACCCGTCCGGCCCCCTGCCGCCATACTCGTAGCACAGACAGAGCTGGAGGATGCTCTCCAGACAGAGGCGCAGATGATCGGGACGATCCGCGATGGGGATGGCGATGATGAAACGAGCCTGTATCATCCCGCCATGGGCGTCGATCAGGGCCTGCTGCTCGCGGAACAGGGCCTGGTAAGTCGCCAGCCAGCGGGAAAATTCCTCGTCACCCGCCGCCCACATCAGGGGCTCGAGGCGGGGAAAGAGGTCGTCGTAACAACCGATCAGGGCCCCAACTTCGAGGTGCCCAAGGTCCGCGGCGCTCCCCTCCAGGAGTTCGGGCTTTTCCACGGCCAGTCGAAGCAGTTGGGGAATGGGATGGGATGCCATGGCTGCCGCCTAACTTTCAGGGCTGATCTCGCCACGCCCTTGATGATGAATGATATTGGAGGCGTCATCCTGCCTCGGGAACCCTTCTGCCACCGAGGGTCTTCAACCACCTCGGGTGCGCTTCGCCCCTCTTTCCCGAGGGTGGCGCGGACGTGTTACCCATTAACTTCAACCACCACGGGCGCGCTTCGCGCCTCTCCCCCAGCGGGAGGGGGGTTGGGAGAGGGGGAAACCTGGGTGACATGGTCAATTTGTGGTTGGAGATTTCCTAACGATGAGTGACGTAGTTGGGATAGGCATCCCGGTCGAGGATGAATTCGATGAGATTGATCCCCGACCTCAGGTCGAGGCGATGGAACAGGGCCTCAGCATCCCTATCCTCCGCGATCCGAAAATGCCGGATGCCAAAGGAGGCGGCGAGGAGGGCAAAGTCGGGGTTGACGAAATCGCAATCGAGGAAACGCCCCTCGAACTGTTGATACTGATTCTTGCGGATCAGCCCCAGGGTCTGGTTGTTGAACAGCAGGATATTGAGAGAAATCTGGTAGTTGACCGCCGTCATGATCTCCATGCAGCACATCTGGAAACCGCCATCCCCCAGGATGGCGAAGACCGGCTTGCAGGTCTTGAGCCTGGCGCCGATGGCCGCGGGAATGGCATGACCGAGGGAGGATGCCCCCGTATTGGGGACGTACAGGTCCTGAGACCGGGTCCTGAACCAATTCTGCGCGAAGAGGATGTTGTCGTCGATCAGGACCAGGCCCTCTGCGAAATGCGCTTCCAGCAGGCCGAAGAAGGCCTTGACCCGGTCGAAACGCGCGTCGAAGACGCGTTCACCCCGCTCCTCCACCTCCAGATCAAAGCACGCCTTGAAGGCGGCCAGGTCCGGCGCCTCCTTAGGCGGCAGTGACCGGCAGGTGGCGTCCAGGGCGGGCAAAAAGCGTCCCAGATCGGCCTGGATGGCCAGGTCCGCCCGATAGACCTTTTCCAATTGGGAGGCGTTGCGGTCCACCTGGATGAGGGTCTTACCTTCCAGCAGGCCCTGGTGCCATAGGTAACTGGTGCGCTCGTTGTAGCCCGCCCCCAGCATCAGGACGAGATCCGCCTCCCGCTCCAGGTAATGCCGGGCATGCCCCAGAGAGGTGACGCCGGTTGACCCCAGGGCGAGGGGCGAGCGCTCGTCGATGGCCCCCTTGCCCTTCAGGCTGGTGGCGACCGGTAGCTTTAGCCGGTCGCTCAGCGCTTGCAACGCCTCCCGCGCCTCCCGGGATTGGGTGCAGCCATAACCCGCCAGCACCAGGGGCCGCCGGGCCCGTTCCAGCAAGGCCGCACAGGCCGCGACCGTCACGGGTGCCACCTCGGGCCGGTGCAGGCGCAGGCACCCGACATCCGGCAGGGCATCCAGGATCTCGGCGCAGACCATTTCCCGCTGGATGTTGACCGGGATGCTGAGGACCACGGGCCCCACCTCGTCCAGCAGCAGATGTCTCACCGCCTGGTTGAGCACGGTCGCCAGGTAGTCGGTCCGCTCGATGAGCTTGTGATAGCGGGTGATGCCGGAAAAGAGCGCCGTCTGATTGATGCTGCCCCCCTCCCCCGAACTCTCCTGGAGCGCGCCGCGCCCGAAGATCAGGGTCGGCGCCTCGGCGGTGATGGCGATGACCGGCAGACGGTCCGCGTAGGCATGGGCGATGCCGGTGGCCAGATTGCTGGCCCCCGGTCCCGCCGTGGTGATACAGGCCCCCACCCCGCCGCTGACCCGCGCCAGCCCGGCCGCCATGAAGGCGGCGCCCTGTTCATGCTTGACCAGGATGCTGCGCACCCGAGAACCATGGAGGGCATCATAAACCGGCAGGATATGGGCGCCCGGCATACCGAAGAGGGTGTCCACCCCCAGATACTCCAGGAAGCGCACCACGAGTTGGCCGACGGAAATCTCCATCGGTGCTCCTTGATGGTGACCTTTGGTATCCCTGGCACTCATGGCGAAGATCGGCCCCTCAAGCCCCGGTATCTAGCTGACGCCCTTCCGTGTTCGGGTTCGCCGGGCTGAACCGCGGATGGATAGGCAATGGAAAAAACCAGCCGCACGGCAACCAGCGCGGGGAGTCGCCGTGCCTCAGGCCACCATCCGCCGCCGGCGGACGGCCTCGGCCAGTTCCTCCAGCAGGGGCTCGGTGTCGTCCCAGCCGATGCAGGCGTCGGTGATGCTCTGACCGTAGGTCAACTCGGTATCGGGGCGCCAGTCCTGGCGGCCGGCGACGAGATGGCTCTCGATCATGACGCCAATGATGCGCCGGTCCCCGCGGGCCACCTGGCCGGCGACGTCACGGCCCACGTCCACCTGCTTCTGCGGCTTCTTGCGGCTGTTGGCATGGCTGAAGTCGATCATCATGCGCGGGCGCAGGCCGGCATCCTCCATCTCCTCCGCCGCCATGTTGACGCTCTCGGTGTCGTAGTTGGGGCGGGTGCCGCCGCGCAGGATGACGTGGGTATCCGGGTTGCCGGCGGTGGCGAAGATGGCCGAACGCCCCTCCTTGGTCACCGACAGAAAATGGTGGGGATGGGCGGCGGCGTGCATGGCGTCCAGGGCGATGCGCAGGCTGCCGCTGGTGGCGTTCTTGAAGCCCACCGGGCAGGACAGTCCGGAGGACAGCTCCCGATGGCCCTGACTCTCGGTGGTGCGGGCACCGATGGCCCCCCAACTGATGAGATCGGCGATGTACTGGGGGCTGATGAGGTCGAGGAACTCGGTCCCCGCCGGCACGCCCATGCCGTTGATGTCCACGAGCAGGGAACGGGCCAGTTTGAGCCCCTCGTTGATCTCGAAACTGCCGTCCAGATAGGGATCGTTGATCAGGCCCTTCCAGCCAACGGTGGTGCGGGGCTTCTCGAAATAGACCCGCATGACGATCAGCAGCTCCTTCTCTAGCCGGTCACGGACCAGCCGGAGCCGCTCGGCGTACTCCCGGGCCGCGCTGACATCATGGACGGAGCAGGGACCCACCACCGCCAGCAGGCGATCATCGTCGTCGTGGAGGATGTCGCGAATGGCGCGCCGGCTGTGATAGACGGTGGCGGAGATGGCATCCGTCAGGGGATAGAGCCGGATCAGATCCTCGGGAGCGATCAATTGCTTCATGGCGCGGATGCGCAGGTCATCGGTCTGGTAACGCATTGCTCTCTCTCATAAATTCAATGGCTTAATCTGTGTCGATGCCTGCCGGCGTGAGGGCGATACTTGGTGATCAACATCATTAGCGGTATCTTAACTCCTTTATCGGGAAGCTAACTAACCTTCGCCCCGCCTAACCGGCCGTGGCTCTCCCGCCGGCCCTGCGTTGACAAAGGACCGAGACAAGGGGAGCCGGCGGAGTAAAATGCGCCGTCCACCGGGGCGGACCTGGACCGCCACGAGTGACGAGAGCCTGGGGGCGGGGAAGAGAGGCGGTTCCTTCCTCAACCTGGTCCCCGCAACCCACCCACCAGAGAACCGGAGCTGAGCGAGCATGACAACCCTGAAATTTTACGGCGACGAATCCATCCCGCTGGAGATGCACAAGGTACGCATCGTCCAGAAACTGCGCTTGCCCCCGGTGGAGTATCGCCTCGAGGCCATGACCGCGGCCGGCAACAATACCTTCCTGTTGCAGAACGCCGATGTTTTCATGGACATGCTCACCGATAGCGGCGTGAACGCCATGAGCGATCAGCAGGTCGCGGCCATGATGATCGCCGACGACAGCTACGCCGGCAGCGCCACCTACACCCGCCTGGAGGCCAAGCTCCGCGAAATCTTCGGCATGTACTTCATCCTGCCCACCCACCAGGGCCGCGCCTGCGAGAACATCCTCGCCCAGGTGCTGGTCTCGCCGGGTACGGTGGTGCCCATGAACTACCACTTCACCACCACGAAGGCCCACATCACCCTCAATGGCGGCCGGATCGAGGAACTGGTGGCCGACGAGGGGCTGGAAGTCATCAGCGTCCACCCCTTCAAGGGCAACATGGACATCGGCAAGCTCAGGGCCGTCATCGAGGACAATGGCCCCACCCAGGTGGCCTTCGTGCGGATGGAGGCCGGCACCAACCTGATCGGCGGTCAGCCCTTCTCCCTGCAAAACCTGGCCGACGTCAGCCAGGTATGCCGTGAGCACGGCATCCTGCTGGTAATGGACGCCAGCCTGCTGGCCGACAACCTCTACTTCATCAAGGAGCGCGAAGAGGACTGCAAGGACCTGAGCATCCGCGAGATCACCCGCCAGATGGCGGACCTGTGCGATGTCATCTACTTCTCTGCCCGCAAGCTCGGCTGCGTGCGCGGCGGCGCCATGTGCATGCGCTCCGAAGAGCTCTACCGCAAGATGCGCGGCCTGGTGCCCCTCTTCGAGGGCTTCCTCACCTATGGCGGTATGTCCGTGCGCGAGATCGAGGCCCTGACCGTCGGCCTGGAAGAGACCATGGACATGGACATGATCAACCAGGGTCCCATCTTCATCGCCTACATGGTCGAGGAACTGGAGAAACGCGGTATCCCGGTCATCACCCCGGCGGGGGGGCTGGGCTGTCATCTCAACGCCCTGCAGTTCCTCGACCACCTGCCCCAATCCGAGTACCCCGCCGGCGCCCTGGCCTCCGCCCTCTACATCGCCAGCGGCGTGCGCGGCATGGAGCGCGGCACCCTGTCCGAGCAGCGCGAACCCGATGGCACCGAGGTCTTCGCCAACATGGAACTGCTGCGCCTGGCCCTGCCGCGCCGCGTCTTCACCCTGTCCCAGATCAAGTACGCCATCGACCGCATCCAGTGGCTCTGGGACAACCGCCGCCTGGTCGGGGGACTGCGCTTCATCGAGGAACCGGAGATCCTGCGCTTCTTCTTTGGCCTTCTGGAACCCACCACCGACTGGCAGCAGCAACTGGTGGCCAAGTTCCGGCAGGACTTCGGCGACAGCCTGTGACCCGCTGCCCCCTCTACCCTGACCTTCGGGCCGGCGGACCCTAGACGAGCGGGCGACCTGTTCATCGCCATGCAAAGTCACCGGCAGCGACGTTGCCTTGCACCGACCCTGCCCGGCAGGATGCCGCGGCCAGGATCCCCGGCGCTGACCCGGTGGTGGCTTGCCCTGTGTTTGCTGGCGGGGCTCTGGCTCCCGGTCGCGAGTCCTGGAGCGACGGGCATCGCCGCCGATGCCTGTCTGGACATCCTTACCCCCGACGAGGTCCCGGCGGTCCGCCTTGAGGTGGAGAAGGCTACGACCCCCGCCAAGCATCAGCAGGGGCTGATGGGTCGGTTGCTCCCGGACGACGCCAGCGCCATGCTTTTCATCTTTCCTACGGCCGCCCCACGCGTCTTCTGGATGCGCGACACGCCGGGCTCCCTGGATATGCTGTTCGCTGACGACCGGCGGCGCATCATTCATATTGCCCGGGAAACCCGGCCCTTTACCGATGACCCCCACCCTTCCCAGGGACCCGCCCGCTATGTGCTCGAAACCCGCGGCGGCTTCGCGGCCCGCCATGGGGTGGTGCCGGGCATGAGTTTCCGCTGGCATGACGGGCCCTGTCCCATCCCCTGAGATCCTTGGGGTGAAAGACATCAGCAACGTCTTTCATCATCAGGGGTCCGGTTGGCCCCCTCCTGAACCTGAGAGCCTCCGTCATGATCGCCGTCATCGATCGTTATCTGCTTAAGGAGGTGAGCAAGGTCTTCCTGGCCGTGCTGGGTACCATCCTGCTGATCGTGATCAGCCTGCTCATGCTGCGCGCCCTGGAGGATGTCAATGCCGGCGCCCTGACCTCGAACATCGTGCTGCGCTTCATGGGCCTGCGTATCGCCAGCGACCTGCCGAGCCTGCTGCCACCGATCTTCTTCCTCGCCGTCCTCCTGGCCCTGGGGCGCATGGCCCAACACAGCGAACTGATCGCCTTCGCCGCTTGTGGCGTTGGACCGATCCGTACCTACCGTGCCCTCTTTTTCGCCGCCATCCCCGTTGCCCTCATCGCCGGCTGGCTTACACTCTACCTGCGCCCCCTGGTGGTCACCGAGCTCTTGCAGATCCGCAGCCTCCAGGAGGACGAGGCACAACAGTTGTTCGGGATCAAAGCCGGGCGTTTCTACCAGCACGACCAGGGCAGGATCACCCTCTACGTGGACGAGATCCAGGACGGCAGCCGGCTGCGCAATATCTTCATCCATGACCAGCGGGAGGACATCACCAAGGTGATTCTCAGTCGGGAGGGCCTGCTCATTGAGGACGGCCAGACCGGACAGCATTTCGTCACCCTCCTCGCTGGAAGGCGTTACGACGGCGTGCCTGGCACCGCCAACTACGCTATCGGCGAATTCGACCGCTACCAACTGCGTCTCCCGCCTCGCCAGATGGCGGAAGTCCAAAGCCTGAAGCGGGCCACTTACCCCACCCTGGCCCTGCTCGCCAGCCATGACCTCAGAGACCTGGCGGAATTCCAGTTTCGGCTCTCCAGCCCCCTCGCCGTCCTCACCCTGACCCTACTCGCGGTCCCGCTTACCGCCCGTTCCCCCCGCCAGCGCAATACCTGGCGTATCTTTATCGCCTTCCTGACCTATATCAGTTTCTTCAATCTCCAGCGGGTGGCGACCAACTGGTACGAAACCGGCGTCACCCCGCCCTGGCTCGGCAGCCTCTGGTACCAGTTTGCCGTGCTGGTGCTGGTCCTATCCCTGGTCATGCCCACCGGCCGCTGGTGGCGTCGCCTCCGGCCAGTGTCCGCCCTCTAGCCCGCTCCCACGGCTTATGGACCGCCTGCACGACCCCAGCCTCTTTCCGCTGCCCCATCCCATCCGCGTGGATGCGGCGATGGGCGGGGGATTCGACGCCATGGTTTTTCGGGAACTGGGCCTCACGGCGGAGCTCAAGCCCTACCTGAACGATGACACCGTCTCGACGGAATGGCTCATCAACCATCTGCCTCTTCTCCATCTTTTTGCCCAGGCGCATATCGGCCTCCCGGGAAGCGTCAACCTGGGTACCTTCGTGCTCATGATGTCACGGGCCAGGCTGCGGGCGCATGGCGACCCGATTCTGACCGTTACCCCCAACCTGCAAGCCATGCTCACCGAGACGGACCTCCTCAAGGGTCTGCCCGCCAGCTACTTCCGCTGCCCCTTCCCCCTGGCCTTCGTCGCCTTCGCCCGACCCAATGCGTTGCGAGTCCCCAACCGGGTCTCCGGACTCCACGAGTTCGAGGGCGCCTATGTCGGCACCTATACCCTGGCGCCCTACCATGAAATGTTTGCGAAGGACGAACGCCAGAAGGGACTTGGCCTGGACCCGGCGAAACCCACGCGCCTGATCGAGCTGACCTTGGTGGGTTCCCCCCTGGGCAAGGCCAATGTCCTGGATGACGCCTCGCAGGATCTGGTCCTCTTCATACAAAACGAAGACGAATGCCTGAGCACTCTGCTGCAACGTCACCTGGATTATTACCAGCGACCGGAAGCCTACACCAACCCCAGCATGCGCCCAGCCAACCCCGATGAAGTGGAAATGGTCAGACCGATCGTCATGGAATTGGCCAAGGTCCTGCTTTACCTCAACCTGTGGGAAGCCGAACAGATACGGGTCAACGCCCGTGACGATGTGGAACGTAAGTACAAGAAGTACGGCAAGCTGACGGCGCCACGACAGGCCAAGTTGACCAGGGTCTATAACCACATCCTGATCGGCCCCAGCACCAAACCCAGTGCCGAGAGTCAGCCTAAACAGCGGGGAGATTCCTCCTACCGCGTGCGCCCCCATTGGAAACGCGGGCATTTCAAGCGGATTCACTTCGGCGAAAGGATGAGCGAAACCCGGCTCGGCTGGATTCAGCCCTATCTGGTGAACAAGGAGGACGCTTTCGGCACGGTGAAGGCCAAGGAGTATGTGGTGAGGTAAGTTGAGGTCAGTAAGTGCTCCTGGGATGCCTGCTTTTCCCATAGGGCTTCGCCATCCCACGGGCGGATAAAGTCGTCAGGCGTCATCACGCTTCCTGGCCGTCTGGGTAAAGGAGCGAGCCAAGGGCACAGGGCAAAGTGGGGTGGATTCCGCCAGCCCTCCGCACCCTCCAGGCCCACCATGGGCCTCGCTTCGCCGCGCCCTAAACTCGGGCAGCCAGCGCCGAGTCACGATCCTCAACCTCCCTGCAGTCGCCAGGTCACCCACAACCATCACCGCCCGCCACCTGGCTCCGCCCCCCTCGATCATCAGCGCCCCCAGCAGACCGCCCCCGCTGGCGCGGCGCCAAGGGCGGCCGCTCCCCCACCCCCTGACCCCCCTCGCGACCCGCACCCCCCCGCAAAAAGGGCGCCCTTAGGCGCCCTTCCCTTCTCCCGCGACCGATCTAACCGGAGGCCAGGCCCCCGCCAAACGGCCGTGGGTCAGCTCCCCTCGCGCCTCAATTCACCTTCGGCGCCAGTTCCCCCTTGGCATAGCGCGCCGTCATGGCGTCCAGCGACAGCACCCCCTGGGCGACCAGCTTGCTGGCGTTGCCGGCGGTGCCAAAGGCCTCGTAGCGCGCCACGCAGATATCCTTCATCGCCTGGGTGGCGGCGATGAAGTACTTGCGCGGGTCGAACTCCTTGGTGTGCTCCGCCAGGAACTTGCGGATCGCCCCGGTGCTGGCCATGCGCAGGTCGGTGTCGATGTTGACCTTGCGCACCCCGTGCTTGATGCCCTCGGCGATTTCCTCGACGGGCACGCCATAGGTCTCGCCCATGTTCCCACCGTAGTCGTTGATGATCTTGAGCCACTCCTGGGGCACCGAGGAGGAGCCGTGCATCACCAGGTGGGTGGTGGGGATGCGGGCGTGGATCGCCTTGACCCGCTCGATGGCGAGGATGTCGCCGGTGGGCGGGCGGGTGAACTTGTAGGCGCCGTGGGAGGTGCCGATGGCGATGGCCAGGGCGTCGACCCCGGTCTGCTTCACGAAGTCGGCGGCCTCCTCGGGGTCGGTGAGCAACTGGCTGTGGTCGAGGGTGCCCTCGGCGCCGATGCCGTCCTCCTCGCCGGCCTGGCCGGTCTCCAGGGAGCCCAGGCAGCCCAGCTCGCCCTCCACCGACACGCCGCAGGCGTGGGCGATCTCCACCACCTGGCGGGTGATGGCGACGTTGTAGTCATAGCTGGTGGGGGTCTTGCCGTCCTCGCCCAGGGAGCCGTCCATCATGACGGAGGAGAAGCCGAGCTGGATGGAGCGCTGGCACACCGGCATGGAGGTGCCGTGGTCCTGGTGCATGCACACCGGGATGTGGGGGAACTCCTCGATCGCCGCCAGGATGAGGTGGCGCAGGAAGGGCGCGCCGGCGTACTTGCGCGCCCCGGCGGAGGCCTGCACGATCACCGGGGAGTCGGTCTGGGCCGCCGCCTCCATGATGGCGCGCATCTGCTCCAGGTTGTTGACGTTGAAGGCGGGGACGCCATAGCCGTGCTCGGCGGCGTGGTCCAGCAGTTGACGCAGGGATATCAAGGCCATGTCGGGTCTCCTCGTTAGGCTGTCAGCGGGGGTCAGGGGTGGGCGGAAGGGCGGGGTCGCTCAGTCGGTGGCCAGCAGGTGATGCGCGCCGACGCGCATGATCTTCAGGATGTTGGTCTGGCCCTCGACCCCGGAACGGTCGCCCTTGGTGATGATCACCAGGTCGCCGGTGCGCACGGTGCCCTGGCGCAGCAGTTCCTCGATCACCTCGTGGTTGACGGCGTGGACGTCGGTGCTGGCGACATCGAAGCTGACCGGGTAGACGCCGCGGAACAGGGTGACCCGGCGCCGGGTGCCGGTATGGCGGGTCAGGGCGTAGATGGGGATGCCGGAGCTGATGCGCGACATCCACTTGACGGTGGCGCCGCTTTCGGTGAGGGCGGCGATGCCGGTCACCCCCAGGTGGTTGGCGGTGTACATGGTGGCCATGGCGATGGCCTCGTCCACCCGGCCGAACACGGTGTCCAGGCGATGATGGGAGCGGGTGACCAGGGCGTTCTTCTCCGCCTCGCGGCAGACGCGGTCCATGGCCTGCACCGCCTTCACCGGCCAGGCGCCCACCGAGGTCTCGGCGGAGAGCATGACGGCGTCGGTGCCGTCGAGCACGGCGTTGGCGACGTCGAACACCTCGGCCCGGGTGGGCACCGGGTGTTCGATCATGGATTGCATCATCTGGGTGGCGGTGATGACCACGGAATTGAGGGAGCGGGCGCGATGCACCAGGTCCTTCTGCACCGAGGGCAGCTCGGCGTCGCCGATCTCCACCCCCAGGTCGCCACGGGCGATCATGATGGCGTCGGCGGCGGCGATGATGGCGTCGGCGGCGGCCAGGGCCTCGGCGCGCTCGATCTTGGCGACGATGCCGCCCTCCCCCCCGGCGGCGGCGAGGATCTCCCGTGCCTGGTGGACGTCGGCGGGGCCGCGGACGAAGGACACCGCCAGGTAGTCGGCCTGGATCTCGGCGGCGAAGTGGATGTCCGCGATGTCCTTGGCGGTGAGGGCCGGGGCGGACAGGCCCCCGCCCCGCTTGTTGATGCCCTTGTGGTCCGACAGGACCCCGCCCATGGCCACCTGACAGCGGATGGCGCTGCCCTCCACCGCCTCCACCGCCAGTTCGATGGCGCCATCATCCAGGATGAGGACGTCCCCCGGCACCACGTCCCCGGCCAGGGCGGCGTAGGTGGTCCCCACCCGGCGACCGTCGCCCCCGTCCAGGGGGCAGGCGGCGTCGATGCAGAAGTGGTCGCCATCCACCAGTCGCACCGCCCCGCTGGTGAAGCGGCCGATGCGGATCTTGGGACCTTGCAGGTCCACCAGCACCGCCAGGTCACGCCCGGCGGCGGCGGCGCTGGCGCGCAGGGCCGCTACCCGCTGACGATGGCGCTCGTGGCGGTCATGGGACAGGTTGAGCCGCACCACGTCCACCCCGGCGGCGATGAGCCGATCGAGGACCTGGGGGCCGTCAGTGGCGGGTCCAAGGGTGGCGACGATCTTGGTGCGTCTGGGCATGGGGGTGACGTCGGTTAGGGTGATGACCCGCCGCCAGGATGACGGCGGGTCGGTAAAAGGGGTCGCGGGGGGGCACGGGCCACCCGGAAATGCCGCCCCGGCGCGGCCAGCGCGGGTGGGGGATCGGCCCCTCCCGGCACCGCGACCGGGGACCGGGGCGCTCCCCTTCCCCGGGCCCGGCGTCTTGACCCCGTGATCCAGGTGGAGCGGTGGACGGGTCAGGGGCACTCCCGTCCCCGCCCCGGCGATGCAACCCTGGGGGCCTCAGCCCTGGGCGCGCGCCTCCAGCATCGCCACCGCGGGCAGGGTCTTGCCTTCCAGATACTCCAGGAAGGCGCCCCCGGCGGTGGAGATGTAGCTCACCTGGTCGTAGATGTCGTACTTCTGGATGGCGGCAATGGTGTCCCCGCCCCCGGCCAGGGAGAAGCCCGGGGCCTGGGCAATGGCCAGGGCCAGGGTCTTGGTACCGCCGCCGAACTGGTCGAACTCGAAGACGCCCACCGGGCCGTTCCAGACGATGGTCCCGGCCTGGGCGATGATCGCCGCCAATTCCTGGGCGGAGTCGGGGCCGATGTCGAAGATCATGTCGTCGTCGGCCACCTCACTGGCCTGCTTGGTGACCGCTGGCTCGTTCTCGGCGAACTGCTTACCGCACACCACGTCCGTGGCGATGGGGATGCTGGCGCCGCGGGCGGCCATCTTGGCCATGAGGGCCTGGGCGGTCTCCACCAGGTCGTCCTCGCACAGGGACTTGCCGACGTTGTAGCCGGCGGCCTTGAGGAAGGTGTTGGCGATGCCGCCCCCGACCACCAGTTGGTCGACCTTCTCCGCCAGGGATTCGAGCACGGTGAGCTTGGTCGAGACCTTGGAGCCACCAACGATGGCCACCATCGGCCGCGCCGGGTTGGCCAGGGCCTTGCCCAGGGCGTCAAGTTCTTCGGCCAGAAGCAGGCCGGCGCAGGCCACCGGGGCGTAGGTGCCAACGCCCGTGGTGGAGGCCTCCGCCCGATGGGCGGTGCCGAAGGCGTCCATGACGAAGACGTCGCACAGGGCGGCGTATTTGCGCGCCGTCTCCTCGACGTTCTTCTTCTCGCCCTTGTTGACGCGGCAGTTCTCCAGCACCACCAGCTCGCCGGCGGCAACCTCGAAGCCACCCTCCACCCAGTCCTTGATCAGGCGCACCGGTTTGCCCAAACGGGCGGCGATATTGTCCGCCACCGGCAGCAACGACACCTCGGGGGTCCACTCACCCTCGGTCGGTCGACCGAGATGAGAGGTGACCATGACCTTGGCGCCGGCCTGGAGGCAGTGCTCCATGGTCGGCATGGAGGCGGTGATGCGGGCATCGGAGGTGACCTTGCCCTCCTTGACGGGGACATTGAGGTCGGCGCGAATCAACACGCGCTTTCCAGCCAGATCCAGGTCGGTCAACTTGATAAAGGACATGGGCGGCCTCCGTGATCGTTACTGGGCGACGTGCTCGACCATGCGCAGCATGTTGCAGGTATAGCCATACTCGTTGTCGTACCAGGCCACCACCTTGACGAAGGTCGGGTCGAGGGCGATGCCGGCCTCGGCGTCGAAGATGGAGGGGGTGGAACGGCCGCGGAAGTCGGTGGAGACCACCTTCTCGTCGGTGTAGGCCAGGACGCCGGCCAGGTCGCCGGACTGGGAGGCGGCCTTCATGGCGGCGCAGATCTCGTCGTACTTGGCCTCCTTGCTCAGCTCGACGGTCAGGTCGACCACGGAGACGTCGGAGGTCGGCACGCGGAAGGCCATGCCGGTGAGCTTGCCGTTCAGCTCCGGCAACACCTTGCCGACGGCCTTGGCGGCGCCGGTGGAGGACGGGATGATGTTCTCCAGGATGCCGCGGCC
>SBFV01000316.1 GCA_006227775.1 Gammaproteobacteria bacterium
GATGGCCATGCAATTGGAGTTGCGCATGCCCACCCCTTGCACCCGGGCACGCAGGGCGTCCCAGTCCAAGGTGCTGCCCTGGTCCATCTGCAGGAAGCCGCCGCGGCCCTTTTCCAGCAGGGCGATGGAATCCAGGGGCAGGATGCCCTGGCTCCACAGGCTGCCCTCGAAGCTGGAGTAGCGGCCGCGCTCCTCGGCCAGGTCGGTGGAGGCCTGGATGGCGTAGTAGGCGAGGGCCTCCATGCTCCGGTCGGCGAACTGCACCGCCGCCTGGCTGGCGTAGGGCAGGCGCAACTGGTAGAGAGCGTCCTGGAAGCCCATGAGGCCCAGGCCCACCGGGCGGTGCCGTAGGTTGGAGCGCCGCGCCTGGGGCACGTTGTATAAGTTGTAGTCGATGACGTTGTCCAGCATGCGCATGGCGGTAGCGACGGTGCGCTGGAGCTTGGCCAGGTCCAGGCCCTGGTCCGTGACATGGGCGGCCAGGTTGACCGAACCCAGATTGCAGACGGCGATCTCCTGGTCGTTGGTGTGCAGGGTGATCTCGGTGCAGAGGTTGGAGCTGTGCACCCGGCCAGCGTGCTGGTTGGTGTAGCGCAGGTTGCAGGGGTCCTTGAAGGCGATCCAGGGGTGGCCCGTCTCGAAGAGCATGGCCAGCATCTTGCGCCACAGATCCACCGCCTTGAGCTTCTTGTGCACCTTCAGCTCGCCGCGGGCGGCGCGTTCCTCATAGGCGACATAGGCGGCCTCGAAGGCCTGGCCGGTGAAATCGTGGAGGTCCGCGGTCTCGTCCGGGGAGAAGAGGGTCCAGTCCCCTTCCTCGGCGACCCGCTTCATGAACAGGTCTGGCACCCAGTTGGCGGTATTCATGTCATGGGTGCGGCGGCGTTCGTCGCCGACGTTTTTGCGCAGCTCGAGGAACTCTTCGATATCGATGTGCCAGGTCTCCAGGTAGGCGCAGACCGCCCCCTTTCGCTTTCCGCCCTGGTTGACCGCGACGGCGGTGTCGTTGGCGACCTTGAGGAATGGCACCACGCCCTGGCTCTTGCCGTTGGTGCCCTTGATGTGGGCACCCATGCCGCGCACCCGGGACCAGTCGTTGCCCAGACCACCGGCGAATTTGGACAGCAGGGCGTTGTCCTTGATGGCGCCGTAAATGCCGTCCAGGTCGTCGGGGACCGTGGTCAGGTAGCAGGAGGAGAGCTGGGGCCGCAGGGTGCCGGCGTTGAACAGGGTGGGGGTCGAGCTCATGAAGTCGAAGCTGGAGAGCAGCTCATAGAACTGGATGGCCCGCTCCTCGCGGTCGATCTCGTTGATGGCCAGGCCCATGGCGACGCGCATGAAAAAGGCCTGGGGGAGCTCGAAGCGAATGCCCGCGGCGGTGTGGATGAAGTAACGGTCGTAGAGGGTCTGGAGCCCCAGGTAGGTGAATTGGAGATCGCGTTCGGGTCTGAGGGCGGTGCGGAGACGGTCCAGGTCGAACTGGGCCAGGCCGCGATCGACCAGTTCCAACTCTCCGGCCCGGCGGATGTAGGCGCTGAAGTATTCGGGATAGCGCTCGGCCAGGTCGGCCTGGGTCTCCACCCCCAAGCCCAGGCCCAGAAAGCCCAGGGCCTCCCGGCGCAGGATGTCGAGCAGCAAGCGGGCGGCGGCGCGGCTGTAATCGGGCTCCTTCTCGATCAGGGTCCGGGCGCTCATGACCAGGGCTTGGGCGACTTCGGTCTCGCGCACTCCATCGAAGAGGTTACGGCAGGTGTCGCTGAGGATGGCCTCGCCGTCCACGGCGTCCAGACCGCGGCAGGCCTCCTCGAGCAGGCGCCGCATGCGGGCGATATCCAGGGGCCGGCGGTTGCCGTCGGCTAAGGTGACGTTGAGGTCGGACCGGGCTCCCTCCGGGGGCATGGCCGCCGCCGCCACCCGGGCGGCCCGCTCACGGGCCCGTTCCTCGCGATAGAGGACGTAGGCGCGGGCGACCTTGTGCTCGCCGGCGCGCATGAGGGCCAGCTCGACCTGATCCTGGATGTCCTCGATGTGGACGTTGCCCCCCCCGGGTAGACGGCGGAGGAGGGCGTTGACCACTTGGTCGGTGAGCTCCCGGACCCGCTCATGGACGCGGCTGGAAGCCGCGGCGGTGCCACCCTCTACGGCGAGGAAGGCCTTGGTCATGGCCACCATGATCTTGGTGGCGTCGAAGCCGGTCACCTGGCCGTTGCGGCGGATTACCTGGACCTTGTCAATGACCATGGCCTCGGCGCCAGTCGGGCGGCTGGACGCTGACGCACCCTCCGGCTTGACCCTCGCCGCGTAAGAATCGGGCGCCAGGTTGCCGGCGGCGGTGATTGCGTCAGGGAGTGGAGTGGTGGCCATGGCGCTACCTCTTGTCGGGGGTACTTAATGTTAGGGGGCGGGCGCGGCAAGGCCCTCGCCTGGGTAGGTTCCAGGGCGGGGGAGGGGACGACCGCGAAATCGAGACACACAATATCCAGGGTGGCGGTGACTCATCAACCACTAGATATTGTGGAATCCGGGGATAAAGGGTGGATAAGGCTGGGGATAACCCCGTGGATATCCGCCCGGCATCAGCCAGAATCCAGCCATGGCGCGGCCTCCCTGGCAGCCGGGGATGGCCAGGAGGCGTGAGTGGAAACGCAAAAGACTTGCGGCATGGGTATAATCCCACCCAGTCGATGGGGGGGATACCGGCGCCCCCCCGGTGCGCTAAGCCGAATCGGCTGATAGCTCTAAAAAATTCCTACGGAGAACTGATGCCATGCAAGTTAGAGACGTCATGAACAAATCGGTGCGCAGCGTGCGGCCGGATACCAAGGTCATGGAGGTCGCCTCTCTCATGTGCCTCTACCGCTATCACGGCCTGCCGGTCACGGAGGAGGATGGCACCCTGGTTGGTTTCATCGCCGAGAAGGATCTGCTCCACAGCCTCTTTCCCACCTTCGAACGCTTGATGGAAGAGGGTCTGGGCAATGTCGACCTGGATATGGAAATGGGTCGATATGCCGAGGTGCTGAGCTTGAACGTTTCCGATCTCATGACCCGGAATCCCATCGCGGTGACCCCCGACATGCACGTCCTGCGGGCCACCACCATCATGGTTCGCAACAGGTTCCGCCGTATCCCGGTGGCCGAGAATGGCATCCTGGTGGGCGTCCTTAGCCTGGGCGACGTCCACAAGGCCATCTACCACGCCAACGTCGCGGGTACCCTGAAGAAAAGCTAGGATATGCAGCTAGGTTGCCGCCATGACCCTGGCGCCGCGTCCCGGCGGCCCCCAGGGGTCCGAGGATGCCGAATCGGGCCCCGGTGCGGGATTCACCGGCGGAATGTCGGGGAGGTCACCATGCCAGGGACTAAGGGCTTCCTGACCGACTCCCGGCCTTGGCGCCAGGGGTGCCGTGGACCAACGCCAGGGTGGCACCTTAACGTCATTGGCCAGATTCTTTCGGATGCTGGAGGTACGAATGATGAAGCGGATTGCCCTTGGTTTCGGGTGGCTGGGCCTGGCGTGGGTGGGGCTTGGTCTGGTTCTCCCCTTGATTTCCGATTCGGCGTCAGCCGCCACGCCCGCGGAGATCGCCAAGACCGAATACGAAGAGGTCATGGCCCTCACGCCGGATCTCCAAAACGGTCGCAAGGTCTATATTACTTGTGCCGTCTGTCATCGTCCGGAAGGTTGGGGCACCCCGGAAGGGACCTACCCCCAGATCGCCGGACAGTTGCGCAGCGTAATCATCAAACAACTAGCCGACATCCGGGCGCGCAATCGCGACAACCCCCTCATGTATCCCTTCTCGATGCCCAGGATCCTGGGGGGAGCGCAAAACATCGCCGATGTGGCGGCTTATGTGGCTCAACTGCCCATGAACCCCCAGAACGGGGTAGGGCCCGGCACCGACCTGGAGTTAGGCGCCAAGGTCTACAAGGACAATTGCGTGAAGTGCCACGGCAACCAGGGGCAGGGGGATGAACCGGAACATATGCCCGCCATCGCGGGCCAGCATTTCAACTATCTGATCCGCCAGTTCGAGGCCATCCGCGACGGCCGGCGCAAGAACTCGGACCCCAAAATGGTAGAGCAGATCAAGGGGTTTTCACCGCGGGAGGAGATGGCGGTGCTGGACTACACCTCTCGCCTGCGGCCCTCCGCCGATCGCCTGGGCCCACCGAACTGGCGTAATCCGGATTTCCAGGGCTATGTCTACCCCGGGTCTCCGGGTCCAGCGCTTCCGCCACCGCCCGCGCCCGCGCCCCGACCTTGATCCCCCGCCCGCATCGCATCCGCAACCTTGTGCCCTGGTGAGACCTGTGACATGACCCTTACCATTGCCGTCTTGTTGCCTTTCCTGGGTGCCGCCGGGGTTGCCTGGGGCAGCCGGCTGGGCCGTTCCACGGCGATCCTGCTCGCCCTGCTGGTCGTGCTGATGCCGGCGATCCTCGTGCTCTCTCTCCTCGACCCCCTGGTGGCGGGGGAGACGCGCGTCGAATCCTTCGCCTGGCTGCCAGCGGCGGGACTGAACATCGCCTTCCGGCTGGACGGACTGGGGTTACTCTTTGCTGGACTCATCCTGGGGATCGGGGCGCTGGTCATCCTCTATGCCCGCTACTATCTCTCCGAGCGGGACAATCTGGGACGCCTTTACGCCTATCTGCTGCTCTTCATGGGCGCCATGCTGGGGGTGGTCCTCTCGGAAAATCTGATCCAGATGCTGGTCTTCTGGGAGTTGACCAGCCTGAGCTCCTTCCTGCTCATCGGCTATTGGCGCCACCGGGAGGATGCCCGCACCGGCGCCCGCATGGCCTTGGCGGTCACCGGCGCCGGGGGCCTGGCCCTGCTGGGTGGCGTCCTCCTGCTGGGCCGGATGACCGGCAGTTACGATCTGAGCGTCATCCTGGCCTCGGGGGACCTGATTCGGGCCCACCCCCTCTATGCTCCCACGCTGCTGTTGATCCTGCTCGGTATCTTTACCAAGTCCGCCCAGTTCCCCTTTCATTTCTGGTTGCCCCATGCGATGGCGGCACCGACCCCGGTGTCGAGCTACCTGCATTCCGCCACCATGGTGAAGGCGGGTGTCTTCTTGCTGGCGCGCCTCTTCCCCGCCCTGGCCGGTACCTGGGAGTGGAACTATCTGGTGGTCAGCTTTGGCATGCTGACCCTGCTCACCGGGGCCGTCATCGCCCTCTTCCAGCATGATCTCAAAGGGCTGCTGGCTTATTCGACCATCAGCCATCTGGGTCTGATCACCGTCCTCTTCGGCATTGGTACCCCCCTGGCGGCGGTGGCGGGCATCTTTCACATCATCAACCATGCCACATTCAAGGCTGGCCTCTTCATGGCCGCCGGCATCATCGACCACGAGACCGGCACCCGGGATATGCGCCGCATCAACGGGCTGTGGAAGTCCATGCCCTATACCGGCACCCTGGCCATGGTCGCCGCCTCGGCCATGGCCGGCGTGCCCCTGTTCAATGGCTTCCTGTCCAAGGAAATGTTCTTTGGCGAGGCCGCCGGCGTCACCGACGCCATGGCCCTGGGCTGGTTGCTACCCATCGCGGCCACCCTCGCCGGGGCCTTCGCCGTGGCCTACTCCCTGCGCTTCGTCCACGATGTCTTTTTCAACGGCGAGCCCGTCGATCTGCCCAAGCACCCCCATGAGCCGCCGCGCTGGATGCTGGTGCCGGTGGAGGTTCTGGTGGTCATCTGCCTGCTGGTCGGCATGCTTCCCGCCCTGACGGTGGAACCTATCCTGCATCTGGCGGTCAGCGCCGTTCTCCAGGGGCCGCCGCCTGAACACGACCTGGCCATCTGGCATGGCTTCAGCCCCGCCGTCCTGATGAGCATTCTTGCCATGGGCGGTGGCGTGTTTATCTATAGTCTGCGCCACCCGATCTTTGACTGGTGGGATAGCCATGGCGGGCGAGTCGATTTCCGCCGCGGTTACGAACGCCTGCTCCAGCTAGTGCTGACCCTGGCGCGGGGGGTCACCGCCTGGCTGGACCAGGGTTCGCTGCCCCGTTTGCTGCGTTTCTTCGTGATCGTGGCCTTAATCCTGGGGCTGGGGGGTTGGCTGGGTTCGGGCTCCCCTATCGTCGGCTCCGTCGGTCTCATGACCCTCGACGCCATCAGTCTCATCACCGGACTCGCGATGGCCGTGGCCGCCATCGCCACCTTGATCTGGCACCGCCAGCGGTATCTGGCTCTGGTCCTGGTGGGCGCCGTGGGTCTGATGGTCGCGCTGGTGTTCGTCGAGTTCTCCGCTCCCGACCTGGCCCTGACCCAGTTATCCGTGGAGGTGGTGACGGTCATTCTGCTCCTGCTGGCCCTCTACTTCCTGCCCCAGACCTCAAGGGCAGAGACCCGCTCCCCGCGCCTCTGGGGGGACGCCCTGATCGCGGTCCTCGCCGGCCTGGGCATGAGTATCTTCACCTGGGCCATCCTGACCCGGCCCTACGAGAGCATCGCCGGTTTCTTCCTGGAGAACAGCGTGCCGGGCGGGGGAGGGCGGAACGTGGTCAATGTCATCCTGGTGGATTTCCGCGGCTTCGATACCCTGGGGGAGATCACCGTGCTCGGCTTGGCAGGCCTGGCCATTTTCGCCATGCTGGAAAAGCTGCGGCTGAGTGGTCAGATGGCCGCCGGGCCCGGCATGCCCTGGCATTGGGATCGGCACCCGATTATCGTCTCTGCCTTGGTCCGCCTCCTCCTGCCCCTGGCCCTGCTGGTGGCCATCTTCATCCTGTTACGGGGCCATAACCTGCCGGGCGGGGGCTTCATTGCCGGCCTCATCACCGCCATCGCCCTCATCATGCAGTACCTGGCCAACGGCATCGCCTGGACGCATGACCGCCTGCCAGTCGACATGCACCCCGTCATCGGCGCCGGCCTGTTGCTGGCCACCGTCACCGGGCTGGTGAGTTTCTTGTTTGGCTACCCCTTCCTGACCACGACCTTCGGTCATTTCGCTTGGCCCCTGGTGGGTGAGTTCGAACTGGCCTCCGCCATGGTCTTCGATATCGGGGTCTGGCTGGTGGTGGTCGGTTCCACCCTCTTGATCCTGATCCACTTGGGGCTGATGTACGATGCCAGCCACGACGACCCTTCGGTCGCCGGTTCGGGTCCACTTTCCGCCGCCGGCGCGTCAGGCCCCCGGACCGATGTGGCACCGCTAGCGGAATCCGGGCCCAAATCGGCCACCGGCCAGTCAGCCCTGGGGAGTTCAATCTGATGGAGGCCTTACTCAGTCTGCTCATCGGCATCCTGACCGCAACCGGCGTTTATCTGATGTTGCGTGCCCAGACCTTTCCGGTGGTCCTCGGCCTTACCCTCCTGTCCTATGCGGTCAACCTCTTTCTCTTCGCCGCCGGCCGTCTGGTGGTGGGCCAGCCGCCGATCATTACCGCCGGACAGGCCGGCTATACCGATCCCTTGCCCCAGGCCCTGGTCTTGACGGCCATCGTCATCGGCTTCGCCATGACGGCCTTCGTCATCATGCTTGCCCTCAAGGCCCGGGCGGAACTGGGTACGGATGATGTCGATGGGGGCGAATACTGAAGTGCAGCAGTCAACTCTGGTCATTGCCCCGGTTCTCGTCCCCCTCGTTGCGGGCATCCTCCTACTCCTCCTTCGGGGGCGGGAGTTGCGTCAACGCCGTGCTTTCAGCCTGCTGGTGGTGGCGGTCCAGGTCATCCTGGCCCTGGGGCTCATGGCCGCTACCGCCGGGGGACGGATCCTGATCCACAGCCTGGGAGACTGGCCGGCCCCCTTCGGTATCGTCCTGGTGGCGGACCCTCTATCGGCCTGGTTGCTGCTGATCACCGCCCTGCTGGCCGGCTTCGCCCTGTGGCAGGCTTGCCTGGGCCTGGACCGGGCCGGCCGGCATTTTCACGTCCTCTTCCAGTTGCAATTGTTCGGGCTTAACGGTGCCTTCCTCACCGGCGACCTGTTCAACCTCTTCGTCTTCTTCGAGGTCCTGCTGCTCGCCTCCTATGGGCTGGTCCTCCATGGGGGTGGACCCGCGCGCACCCGGGCCGGATTGCACTACGTGATCGTCAACCTGGCCGGCTCTTCCCTATTCCTGATCGCCGCCGGCTTGATCTACGGCATCTTCGGTACCCTGAACCTGGCCCACCTGGCCCGACTGATGACCGCGGTGCCCGCGGAAAATCTGGGGCCGGCCCGGGCGGCCCTGCTGCTGCTCCTGGGGGTCTTTGGCCTCAAGGCGGCCCTGCTACCCCTGTACCTCTGGCTGCCTGCGACCTATGCCAGCGCCGTCGCCCCCGTCGCCGCCCTTTTCGCCATCATGACCAAGGTAGGCGCCTATGCCATTCTGCGGGTTTCGACCCTGCTGATGGGGCCCCAGGCGGGGGAATTGGCCGGCCTCTATGGGGCCTGGCTGGTGCCCCTGGCGCTGGCGACCCTGATGGCGGGGGTGCTGGGGTCCCTGGCCGCCCGTTCTCTGGGCCAGCAGGCCGCCTATCTGGTCGTCGCCTCGGTGGGGACCCTGCTGCTCGCCTTCGGTCTGGGCGACCGGGAGGCCCTCGCCGCCGGCCTCTATTACCTGCCTCACTCGACCTTTGCCGCCGCTGCCCTCTTCCTGTTGACCGATACCATCGCCAAGGGACGGGGTCCCTGCACGGATCGCTTCGTCCCTGGCCCGGAGATCCCCCGGGCGCCCCTGGTTGGTGCCTTGTTTTTCCTGTGCGCCATCCTGCTGGCGGGTCTGCCACCCCTCTCCGGTTTCATCGGCAAGTTCCTGCTCCTGCGGGCGGCCCTCGACCATCCCGCCTGGCCCTGGATCCTCGCCACGGTCCTAGTGGCCGGTTTGCTGGCTCTGATCGCCCTGGCGCGTTCCGGTAGCCTGCTCTTTTTCCGCTCGGCCGCCCTCGGTCAAGGGGGGGAACTGACCGCGACGGTGATCCCAGCCGCTCAAGCTCCTGTCCCTGGGATGTCGCCCCCTTCTGCCGGCAGTACCTTGCCCGGGGGTGAAGGCAACCTCTCCCCGGCCGCGGCGCCCTCCCTACGGAACGCGTCACCCGTCAGCGGATTATCCAGCCTGCTGCCTGCCGCGGCCTTGCTTCTCATCATCCTGGGCCTGACCCTCTGGGCCAGCGACTGGTTGGCGTTGACGACGGCCATCGCGGACCAGTTGCTCCAGCCCCAGGCCTATATCCACGCCGTCCTGGGAGAGACGCCATGAGCTCGACCCTGCGCCTGCTGCCCCATCCCTGGCTGACGGTGGTCCTGACGCTGCTCTGGCTGCTGCTCAGTAACAGCCTGGCGCCGGGACATATCCTGCTGGGCCTCGCGCTAGGGTGGGTGATCCCCCTCTTCACGCTATGGTTCTGGCCGGATACCGTCCATTTTCACCAGCCCCTGACCTTGCTGCGGTTCATCGGTCGGGTCCTGTGGGACATCCTGGTCGCCAACCTGAACGTCGCCCAGCTTATCCTCGGTAAACCGGAACGCCTGAGTCCGGCCTTCTTCGCGATCCCCCTCGAGTTGAAGAGCGAGCTGGCCATCAGCCTGCTTGCCAATACGATCAGCCTCACCCCGGGCACCCTGTCCGTCGAACTGAGCCCGGATCATCGCACCCTCTTCGTTCATGGATTGGACGTTCCGGATCCCGCCGCGACCCGCGCCGAGATCAAGACGCGTTATGAGGCCCCCCTGAAGGAGGTGTTCGAGCCATGATGGCCCTGGCCGTGACGATCGCCTTTGTCCTGGTCGCGGCCGCCGCCGCGCTCAGTTTCTGGCGGCTGCTGATCGGCCCCAGCGCGCCGGATCGCATCCTCGCCCTGGATACCCTCTACATCAACACCATCGCCCTGCTCATCCTGCTGGGGTTGCGGCTGGATTCCGCCCTTTATTTCGAGGCGGCCTTATTGATCGCCGTCATCGGCTTCGTGGGTACCCTGGCCCTGTGCAAGTACCTGCTGCGCGGCGACATCATCGAATAGTCCCTACCCGGAGAATCGTCGTCATGCTGGAAGCCCTGCTGTCCCTCCTCATTCTCGCCGGGGCGATTTTTACCTTTATCGGCTCCCTGGGCCTGGCCCGCCTGCCGGATTTCTTCACCCGTCTCCATGCCCCGACCAAGGCGACCACCCTGGGGGTCGGCAGCCTGCTGGTCGCTTCCGCCATCCATTTCAGCACCCAGGGGGAGGGCATGAGCCTGCATGAGGTCCTCGTTACCCTCTTTCTTTTCATTACCGCCCCCGTCTCCGGGCATTTGCTCGGGAAGACCGGGCTGCATCTGCGTCTTCCGCGTCTGGGCAGGCAAGATGACGAGGGTCCGCACCCTGGATGAGGCTGGCGGACATTCTGCCGCGGGGGGCGAACAATCTGGATCTGTTCCGGGTCATCGCCGCGGCCATGGTCATCTTTGGCCATGCCTACGCCCTGAACCCGGTCGAAGGACAGTCCGATCCCCTGGCTGAGTGGTTGGGGTTCGATTCCACCGGTTCCCTGGCGGTCAAGGTGTTTTTTCTGCTCAGTGGGCTGGTGGTGACCAACAGCCTGCTGGATAAGCGTCAACCGCTCCAGTTCCTGATCGCCCGCTTTTTCCGCCTTTGGCCTGCCCTGGCGGTGACGGTGCTGCTCTGTGCCCTGGTCCTGGGGCCCATGCTCACCAGCCTTCCCCTGGAAGGGTATTTCCTACATCCGGATACCGCCAAATATATCTACCGGAACCTGATGTTCCGCACCCGGCTGCCGCTGCCCGGGGTCTTTGAAGGCAACGCCCTCGGCGCCGTCAACGGTTCCCTTTGGACCATTCCCCATGAGATCAAGGCCTATCTCTGGTTATTGGGCCTGTTCCTGCTTGGGTTGTTTCGGCGGCGATGGCTGCCCTTGGCGATGCTAACCGCTATTCTCGCCATGCCACTGCTCTTCCCCGAAGATAATCCGGAAGTTGCGTTGCTCATGGCCTGTTTCGCCATCGGCGCGACCCTGGCCCGCTATAAGCATCGCCTCGTCATCAATGGCTGGGTGATCCTGGCACTCTGGCTGCTGTTCGGTCTGTTGCGGCATGTACCGTTCAATTTTTACTTATTTTATCTGGCCCTGTTCACCAGCATCCTTTTCGTGGCCAGCCAGTCCTGGATGCTTCGCCTTAGGCCCAGATCGGACCTGTCCTATGGCATCTATTTGTGGGGTTTCCCGGTGCAACAGGTCATGGCCCAGTATTTCGGGGCCCAGGGGATTCTGTTCAATCAGCTTTCCTCTGTGGCCATCTGTCTGGTGTTGGCCTTCTGTTCCTGGCATCTGGTGGAAAAACCGGCCATGGCCCGGGGCGCCGCCTTGGGGCGGCGTATTCCCCCTGATCCGATCCGGCGGCTGCGGGGGGCGCTGACTGGCCGCTTTCTTTCTCGCCCCTGATGATCGAGTCGCACCCTTATCGGGCCGATATCGATGGCCTGCGCGCCCTGGCCATCCTGCCGGTGGTCCTCTTCCATGCCGATGTTTCCGGTTTTGGCGGAGGCTATGTCGGCGTCGATGTCTTTTTCGTCATCTCGGGCTATCTGATCACCTCGATCATCGCGCGCGAACTGGACGCTGGCGGCTTCTCGTTGATGAATTTCTACCAGCGCCGGGTCCGCCGCATCCTGCCAGCCCTCTTCGTCATGCTGCTGGCCACGGCCCTGCTGGCTCACCTCCTCCTCTACCCACGGGAGGCCAAGGATTATGCCCGCTCGCTGATGGCGGCAACCCTGTTCGTCTCCAGCATCTTTTTCTATCAAAAAAGTGGGTATTTCGACCTGGAGGCCGAGCGCCAGCCCCTGCTGCATACCTGGTCTCTATCCGTCGAGGAGATCTTCTACATCTTTTTCCCTCTCCTGGTGCTGATACTCTGGCGCCGTTGCCGCCGCCAGTCCTTTGGGTGGGTATTGGTCATCGCGATACTGTCTTTCAGCGGCGCGGCGTTGGCGCTATGGATGGACCCGGGCTCGCCAGCGGCATTCTTTCTGCCCCCATTTCGGGCCTGGGAACTCATGATCGGCGTGATGGTGGCATTGCATCCCTGGCGCTTGCCCCGAAGCCCAGCCTTCGCCAACCTGCTATCTCTGGTTGGCCTCTCCATGATTGTCTTTCCTGTCTTTTTCTATTCGTCCAACACGGTTTTTCCCGGTGTAGCCGCCCTGTTACCCTGTGGGGGCGCCGCCCTGATCCTCCTGGCTGGCCAGCGGCACCCCTCCCTCGTGGGTCGCTTCCTGTCCTGGCGGCCGCTGGTCTTACTCGGGTTGATCTCCTATTCCCTCTATCTCTGGCATTGGCCGGTGTTCGTCTACGGGCGGATCTGGATCGGGGCCGCCCTGGGGCTGGGTCAGGGGTTTGTGCTGATTGGGATCAGCCTGATCCTGGCCGTTCTATCCTGGCGTTACGTCGAGCGGCCTTTTCGTGGGCGATCGGGCATCCTGCCGGGGAAACCAATCTTTGTCGTTGCCGGTTTGGCCGGCCTGCTGATCGTCGGCATCGGCCTGTACGGTGAAAAGACGGGGGGATGGCTGGGACGTTATCCGCCCGAACTCGCGACCATTCTGGCCGCCCCATACGATAATCGGGACCCGCGGCAGGGGGAGTGCCTGACTACCCGCGCGGATGCGGAGGGTTGCCGTTATGGCGACGAACAGGCCCCGCCCATCCTGGCCCTATGGGGCGACAGCTTCGCCGCGGTTTACGCCCCGGTCCTCGGGGAAGTGGCGCGGGGACGGGGGGGCTCCCTGTTGAGCCTGACCATGGCCGCCTGTCCGCCCGCTCTGGATTGGCAATCCGCCGGGCAGTCCTGGCGGGACGCCTGCCGCCGCTTTCAGCACTTTGCCCTGGATCGACTCATCGGAATGCCCGGCATCCACACCGTGATCCTGGCCGCCAACTTCCATGACTACCTGCATGACGAAGGAAGGGCCGCCCTGCCCACCGCCTTGCAGGAGGCCATCCTGCGACTCCTCTCCGCCGGCAAGATCGTCGCCCTGACCTACCCGGTGCCCAGGCTCGGCGCCCATGTACCCAACCGGCTGGCGGACGCCATCCTCGCGGGCGAGGATCCCGATCGGGTACGCCGTCCCGTGGCCGAATTCCTGACCAGCCACCGGGGCGTTTTCGCCCTCCTCGACGGTGTTCCCGACGCCGCCGGTCTGATCCGCCTCTATCCCCATGAGATCTTTTGTCCGGCAGGGGAGTGCCGGTTTTATAGCGAGGGCCAACCCTGGTATTACGACGATATCCATCTGAGTTTGACCGGCGCGGCGCTGGTGCGGCCCCTGTTCGAATCATTCCTGGACGAAAAGTCCCAAGGCGCATTATCGCGGGGGGAAAAGGCCACTGAACAGATCCCTTAACAGCAGATTCCCCGCGTCGACGAGATGATTGTCATCGAAATAGAGGGGTACCCCGTTCTTGCTACCCAGACAAAGACCCTGGGGACAGAGATAGGGCGTGGGGTCCAGGGAGTGGACGCCACACATCGCCTCGGCTTTGGCAATGGCGTTCAAGGCCGCCTTGTTGCGCGCAAGGTAAGCCGCAAACGGGATGGCGATATCGGATTCCGTGGAATAAAAGTGGGATCTCAGGTGCAAGCCCTTGTAAATATTAAAGGGCATTTCGGGCAGGGGTTTGACGATCCAGATCGGATTGGTTTGGGCGATGGCGCAGATGGTATGCGCGTATTCGCTGGCGAAAGCGTCATTGGGGGAAGGGGAACCGGTCTGGTGCTCCAGGTCGAAATGGACCCGGAAGCGGTTGCCACTATGCTGGTCCAGATAAAGGGCGGTGCGGCTGAAAAGCAGCACCGGCACCCCGGGGTAGGTTTCCCGGAGAAGTTTGAGCCGGGACTCGTTGAAGGCGCGGCAATTGGCGGCCAGTTCACCGTCCCGCATCGAGAACCGTCTGAGGGTCGGACAACCGCCGAGGGCCCATAGCAGGGCCGAACCGGGATTGACGGACTGGACGGCGGCGGCCGTTGCCTGGGCATGGCTGTCCCCAAGCAGAATGACGGCAATCTCGCCCGTGCCCAGTCGGCAGTCGACGGCGTTGAATTCATTGGGCAGGCATTCCTTGACGGCGAGCTGGGTTTCGTAGGCCGGGCGGGTCGGCTCATGGAAGTGAAACCGGACGCCCGGTGCGACCTTGAGCAGCTCCGCCCCCGCTTGGGCGCTGACAACGACCAGGGCCGCCGGCATCAGCAGGGGTTTCAGTCGGTTCCCAGGCAGGCGGGTGCTGGCCGGGCGTTCGATGAAGAAATAGGAGAGGCCCCCCAGAAAGAAGGCTGCCGTCAGTCCAGCGAGAACGGCTCGGGAGTCCCCCAACAGGCCGCACAGATAGAGAAACACCACCACTGGCCAGTGCCAGAGATAGACGGAGTAGGAGATCCTCCCGATGAATTGCAGCGAGGCATTGCGGCTGAGGGGAGAATCGGCATTCGCCAGGATGACCAGGGCCGCGCCCGCCACGGGGATCAGGGCCAGGATGCCGGGCCAGGGTGCTTGCTCATCGAGCCCTATCAGCCCGAGGCCGATACAGGCCAGACCGGCTGCTTCGAGCCTCCGGCGGCATGGCCCGGAAGGCCTGAGTGGATAAAGAAAGAGGACCCCGCCGATCAAGAGTTCCCAGGCGCGGGTCGGTAACAGATAAAAGGCAAACGCCTGGAAGGAGGGCGTGAGCAGGGCGGAGGCGAGAAAGGAGCAGAGGGCTAGGTTAAGGATGACGGCGGCGGTCAGGTTCCGGCTCGGGCCGAAGTAATGCCTGCTTCCCCACAGCAGCAGGGGGTACAGCAGGTAGAACTGCCACTCCAGGGATAGCGACCAGGTATGCAGCAGCCAGTTCTCCTGGGGCGCGGCCTCGAAGTAGTTACCGCTCCGTGCCAGGGAAAAGTTGGACACGAAGAGGAGGCTCGAAGAGATATCCCGCAGCAGGGAACGGTAATCATCCCCTGGCAGATACAGGAAGCCGAACAGGCCGAGGGCCAGGCCCAAGCCCAAGAGGGCGGGAATGATCCTGCGCGCCCGGGAGGCATAAAAGGAGCGGAGGGAAAATCGGTCCCGTTCCTGGCCGCTGAGGATGATGCCGGTCATCAGGTAACCGGAAATGACGAAGAAGATGTCGACGCCGATATAGCCGCCCGCGAACCCAGGTACGCGGAAATGAAAGAGGACGACGGAGATGACCGCGATCGCCCTGAGGGCATTGATACTGGGCCGGAATTGCATGGGGGCCGCTGCCGGCGGAGCGAGGACGCCGAAAATATTGGCGACTTAGGGAGGTGAAAGCCCGGAGGTGGCGTCGGTGCTGGCTATGTCGCCAGAGGATGTGATGGCCGTGCCATACCGCTGGTCATGGCCCGAAGGGCATCCAGGGCATCATGCGTCCGGCACGGCCCAGGGTCGAGTCCATGTCATGGGTGATGACGCTCATCTTGGCGTTGATCTGATTCAGCTCGACCACGATGGCGGGAAGGGAGGCCATCTGCGCGCTCATGGTGCGCATGTTCCGTTCCATGGAGCCCATGTTCTCCATGGTCTTGGCCATGCGAAAGAGCATGAGGGCAACCAGGGCGCCGGCCTCGTCCGGAGCCAGGGTCCGCAGATACTGGCCCAGCCATTCCGCCTCGTGGGCAAACTGCTCCAGTTCCTGCCGCTTGTCCTCCGGGAGCAAGGCCAGGAGCTGCTCGCGCTGTTGGGCCCGGGCCTCGGCGCTGGGCTGAGGTTGAGGCGGTGACTGGGCGCTGGAGTGCGCTTGATAGGCGAACCAGCCGGTCAAAACCGCCATCAGGCCTAACGTCAGGGCCAGCAGCCTCAGCCGACGTCCTTGCCGGAGGTTGGACTGACGCGTGGCCCTTAGCTCTTCGAGTACCTGGAGCAGCGGCTCATGCTGTGAAGGGGGGAGGGTCGCATCCATCGGCGGTACCTTAGGCTGAAAGACACCAACAGTGTGTCTCATCATCAAGGGTATGGTGAGACCACGCATGAAAGTCAGGTTTGCTCGA
>SBFV01000422.1 GCA_006227775.1 Gammaproteobacteria bacterium
TTTCCTACTTGCCCCTTGGGGGCACGCATAATTCGGGCGACAATGGAGGGACAGTGTCCAAACACCGGCCCACATGAGCGGGCTCGCTGACCAGCGAGGTCCGCCCGGGCGGAGGAGCCCATCGACCCCCGTCAAGGTGATCTTCATCGAGGTGCAACTTGTCGAATAGGGACGGCGTTTCCCCCTACAGCCCCTGGCGCTTGTGCGAGGCGCCCATGCTGGACTGGACCGACCGTAACTGCCGGTATCTCCACCGGCTGATCAGCCGCCATGTCCGGCTCTATACGGAGATGGTCACCACCGGCGCCCTGCTCTTCGGTGACCGGGCGCGGCATCTGGACTTCCATCCCGCCGAGCACCCCCTGGCCCTGCAACTGGGGGGCAGCGAGCCGGCCGAGCTGGTGACCTGCGCGCGAATGGGCGAGGACTGGGGCTACGACGAGATCAATATCAACATCGGCTGTCCCTCCGACCGGGTGCAAAACGGGCGCTTTGGCGCCTGCCTGATGGGGGAACCGCAACTGGTCGCCGATTGCGTCGCCGCCATGAAGGCGGCGGTCGGGGTTCCGGTGACGGTCAAGACCCGCCTGGGCATTGACGACCGTGACAGTTACGAGGAGCTGCATGCCTTTACCGCGGCCATGGCGGCGGCCGGGGCGGACGCCCTCATCGTCCATGCCCGCAAGGCCTGGCTCAAGGGTCTCAGTCCCAAGGAAAACCGCGAGGTGCCGCCCCTGCGTTACGATTGGGTGCTGCGGCTCAAGGCGGACTTCCCCGACCTGCCGATGGTCATCAATGGCGGCCTGCTGGATCTCGACCAGGCCCGCGGCTTTCTCGACCGTCTGGAGGGGGTCATGATCGGGCGGGGTATTTACCAGAATCCCTGGCTGCTGGCCAGGGTCGACGGGGATCTCTTCGACGACCCCCAGGGCCCGCCCGACCGCCACCAGGTCCTGGAGGATTTCATCCCCTATCTGGAGGCGCGCATGGCCGCCGGCGTCCCCCTCAAGACCATGACCCGCCACCTGCTCGACCTCTTCCACGGCCAACCCGGCGCCAAGCGCTGGCGGCGGACCCTGAGCGAGAACGTCCACCGCCCGGGGGCGGATATCGATCTGATCCGGCGGGCGCTGCCACCCCGAACAACCGATCGGCTTCAGTCTTCCGCCGCGCGGGCAATACCCTTCATCGGTAAGGGGTCCGTCAACGCGATGCGCGATCCGGCCCGGTCCGCCCCCCGCCCATGAAGGCCATGATCCTGGCCGCGGGTCGCGGCGAACGGATGCGGCCCCTCACGGATCACACCCCCAAGCCGCTGCTGGAGGCCGGGGGGAAACCCCTGATCGTCCACCATCTGGAGCGCCTGGCGCGGGCGGGCATGCGGGATCTGGTGATCAATCATGCCCATCTGGGCGGACGGATCGAGGCTGCCCTGGGTGACGGCTCCCCCTGGGGTGTCCATATCGCCTACTCCCCCGAAGAAAGTGCCCTGGAGACCGGTGGCGGCATCTTTCGCGCCCTGCCCCTGCTGGGTGACGGGCCCTTCCTGGTCGTCAACGGGGACGTGTGGACGGATCTGGATTTCGCCCGCCTGACCCTGGCGCCGGGCAGGCTCGCGCATCTGATCCTGGTGGACAACCCCCCTCATCACCCCCGTGGGGACTTTTTCCTGGCCGAGGGACGGGTCCAGGTGGAGTCCGCGGTCTCGAGTCTCACCGCGGGCCCGACGGCGGAGCCGCGGCGTCTGACCTTCAGTGGCATCGGGGTCTACCACCCGGACCTTTTTCTGGGCTGCCGGCCCGGGCCCTTTCCCCTCGCCCCACTCCTGCGCGCGGCCATGGAAACCGGCCTGGTGAGCGGGGAGCGCCATCCCGGCCTCTGGCTGGACATCGGCACCCCCCAGCGCCTGCTGGAGCTGGATGCCTGGCTGCGGGACCAGCCCGGCCAGGCCGGGATAGATGAATCGCCGGGACAGGCCCTGGAAACCTCGCCCCTGGACCAGGGGCTTACACCACAACCCGCTTCACCAGGCTAGGGGGGCGGACGAGGAAAGCACCATGGGTCAGGAGATCGCTTCTTCCGGCTTCAGCGCCGCGGATCGGGCGGAGTTCCGGGAACGTCTGCGGCGGGAGACCGCTTTGCTGGGTTCCTGGCTGGCCAGCGGTGAGCTTCCGACCGGGTCCAAGGTCGGTGGCTTCGAACTCGAAGCCTGGCTGGTGGGGCCGGACCTGAGCCCCCTGCCCCGCGCCCGGGAGCTGCTGACGGCTCTGCGCAACCCGCTGGTGGTCCACGAACTGGCCACCTTCAACCTGGAGTTCAACGGTACCCCCCGGGTGCTGACGGGCAAGGCCCTGAGCCAGATGGCGGAGGAGCTTACGGCAACCTGGAACCAGACCCAGACCGTCGCCCAAGGGCTCGGTGCCCGCCTGACGATGATCGGCATCCTGCCCACGACGCGGCTGGAAGATCTGATCCTCGCCCACATGACCCCCCTCAACCGCTACCGGGCCCTCAATGCCGAGCTTGGGGCGCTGCGGGGACATCAGCCCCTGCGACTGGATATAGAGGGCCGCGATCGGTTGGTTCTCACCCGGCGGGACGTGATGGCGGAATCCGCCACCACCTCGTTCCAGATCCACCTGCGGGTACCCCCCGCCGAGGCCGCCCGCGTCTATAACCTGTCCAAGATCCTCTCCGCCCCGCTGGTGGCGATCAGCGCCAACTCCCCCTTCCTGTTCGGCCGGGACCTCTGGCGGGAGACGCGGATTCCCCTCTTCGAACAGACCTGCTCCATGGGGGACTCGGGCCTGCGGGAGCGGGTCAGCTTCGGGCAGGGTTACGTCCAAGCCTCCATCCTGGAATGTTTCCAGGCCAACCTGACCGAGTACCCGGTGATCCTGCCGGAACTGCTGGCCGAGCCCCCGGAGCGGCTGGCGCACCTGCGGCTGCACAACGGTACCATCTGGCGCTGGAACCGCCCCCTGATCGGTTTCGACCCCGACGGCTCCCCCCACCTGCGGATCGAGCACCGGGTGGTACCGGCGGGCCCGACGGTGGCGGACCTCATCGCCAACGCCGCCCTGTATTATGGCGCCATCCAGGACCTGCTGGAGGAACCCGTGGCCGTCCCGACCCGGCTCCCCTTCGCCGCCGCCCGGGCCAACTTCTATGCCGCCGCCCGCTGGGGGCTGGCGGCCGAGCTGCGATGGCTGGACGGTCAGGTGGCAACCGCCGAGGACATCCTGGCCGCGGACCTGCTGCCGCGGGCCCGGCGCGGCCTGCGGGAACTGGGGATCGATGGCGACGAGATCGACACCTGGCTCGGCATCATCGCCGCCCGACTTGGTACCCGCCGGACCGGCGCCGACTGGCAGCGCGCCTGGACGGGGCGCCATGGCCAGGACATGCGTCTCCTGGTCCAGGCCTACCTGGACCAGCAGCAAAGCGGCCGGACCCTGGACCAGTGGTCGCTATGAGATCGGCGTGGCAGACCCCCTCGACATCTTCCATCCTCTGGGATAGGACGGGACCACTGACGACAGTCAGAAAGTATCCATCGACAAGTCCCCGCTGTGTTAGCGGAGGGACCCGCTCAATGCGGGAACCCAGCGAGGGACGGTTTCTTGGCGCCGACGCAAAATCCTATCGCCCAGCGGTGTCGAATCACTAGAATCACCTTGATATTCAATTTCATGCTTAATGAACTTCATGCCCTGCCGGAAGGCATCCTTGACCGGGATACCCGCGGACTCCAGGACCTGCTGGGGGGGCCCACCCTGATCCATCTGCCCGGTGACCGTCAGCCGGCCCTCTTTCTCTCCGTGCTCCTGCACGGCAACGAGACCGTCGGCTGGGAAGCCCTTCGCGCCCTGCTGCGCCAGCGCCGGGCGCGCTTTGGCGAACTCCGGCTGCCACGGGCCCTGAGCGTCTTCATCGGCAACGTCGCCGCGGCGGCCGTAGGGGTCCGTCACCTGCCGGACCAGCCGGACTACAACCGGGTCTGGCCGGGCAGCGAACTGGCGCCTACCCCCGAACACGACCTGATGCGCCAGGTCACCGAGCGCCTGCGGACCCGGGGGCTCTTCGCCAGTCTGGACATCCACAACAACACCGGGCTCAACCCCCACTACGTCGGGGTCAACCGGCTCGACCATCAGACCCTGCACCTGGCCAGGCTTTTCAGCCGTACCCTCATGTACTTCCGGCGCCCCAAGGGAATCCAGGCCATGGCCATGGGCGAGTTCTGCCCGGCGGTGACCCTGGAATGCGGCAAGGTGGGAGACCTCCACGGCAGGGACCATGCCAGCGACACCATCGATGCCTGCCTGCACCTCTCCGCCCTGCCCCAGCACCCGGTCTCCCCCCATGACATCGACCTGTTCCACACCGTGGCCCGGGTCGAGGTGCCGGAGGAACTCAGCTTCGCCTTTCCCCCCGCCACGGGGGACATCCTCTTTTCGCCCGACCTGGAGCGCTTCAACTTCCGCGAACTGCCGCGAGGTACCGCCTTTGGTCGGGTCAACAAGAACTCAGGGGTTTATCTGGATGTCCGGGATGAGCAGGGCACGGATGTCTATCGGCGCTTTTTTCAGGTAGAGGACGGCGAACTCCGCCTCTCCACGCCGGTGATGCCCTCCATGCTCACCCTGAACACGGACGTCATCCGCCAGGATTGTCTCTGCTACCTCATGGAGCGCTACAACGACCATGTGCCCCATCCGCCTTGACGGTCATCGCGGGAAGGTCGCTACAGCCAGCCGCAAGGGATGGCCTAAGCCAGCGCATCGCGCAATAGGCGGAACAGGCGCCGGTCGCCATCGGTCTTGCCCCCTTCGCGATCCTTGCGGGCGGCGCGGATCAAGGTGCGGAGTTGATGGCGATCCAGGTCGGGGTGCTCGTTCAGCAGGTCCCCCAGGGCCTGGTCACCCTCGGCGATGAGGCGCTCGCGCCAGCGCTCCAGCCGATGCAGCCGGGCGGCCTCCGCCTGTTTCCGCCGGTCCTCGCCATGGAGCAGGGCCTCGACGGCCGCCATGTCCTCCTTCGCCAGCAGGTTGGCGATGCGCTTGTAATGCCGGCCCAGGGCACGGATGTCCTTGATACGCGCCGTCTCGTCGATGGCGGCCCAGGTGGCCTCGCTCAGGTCCAGACGCTCCAACTCGCCCCGGGGCAGGGAGACCAGACGCTGCGCCAGGTCCTGGAGGGCGTGATGCTCGCGCTTGACCTGGCTCTTGCTCGGCCCCTCCGGGAAATGCTCCTCCTGGGCGTGGGCATAGTGGTCGCCGTGGTGATCGCCTTCCGGACGGCTCTGGCCATGGCGGCCCCGGGAATCGGCATGAGCGCCCGCGTCCCGCCCACGCGGCTGATCCGGTCGCCCCTGGCCCTGACGCGGGGCTTGGGCCGCTTCGTCCCCAGTGGAGTGCTTCATTCGATCCATTCCAGGTGCTCCAGAATCAGTTGGGGCTTGAACTCGCCCCGGAACTCGTTGACATCCAGGCGGTAAGCCAGGCGCACCCGATCCCCCGCGCCATCGTGCTGGTCGCCACGGCGGAAGCCGATGCCCTCGATCGGCAAGCCGAGGCCATTCTCGGCGCGTAGGTGCAGGCGCAGATGCTCGCCCCTGCCGAGCCGCTTGCGGCCCAGGACCCGGAAGATGCCATCGAAGATGGGCTCGGGGAAGCCCTTGCCCCAGGGGCCGGCATGGCGCAGGGCCTGGGCGGTGGCCAGGTCGAAGGCCTGGGGCGGCAGTTCGCCATCGGACAGGATCTCCCGCACCAGGGGCGCGTCGCCGAGTTCGTCCCGCACCGCCTGGCAGAAGGCCTGGCGAAAGGGCTCCAGGGCTGCTTCGGCCAGGGTCAGGCCGGCGGCCATGGCATGACCACCGAAGCGGACGATGAGCCCCGGGTGGCGCTTGTCCACGGCGTCGATCAGATCGCGGATGTGCAGACCCTCGACGGAACGGGCGGAGCCACGCAGCAGCCCCTCGTCCCCCGGGGCGAAGGCGATGGCGGGGCGATGCCAGCGCTCCCGCACCCGGGCGGCGAGGATGCCGATCACCCCCTGGTGCCAGCCGGGCTCGAACAGGCAGAGGGCGGGGGGCAGACCGCCGGGCTCCAGGTGCAGGGCGGCCAGGGCGGCCTCGGCCTCCTGCTTCATGTCGCTTTCGATCTCGCGGCGGCGGCGGTTGAGCTCGTCCAG
>SBFV01000219.1 GCA_006227775.1 Gammaproteobacteria bacterium
TGTCGGAATTTGTCGGAATTTGTCGGAATTCATGTCTGTTATTAATCAAAGGGTTTGCGCATACTGAATCCCCATGGGGTCGCGTCGGGAAGAGAGTTTAATCCCTCTTCCCGGTCCCTGGCCTGACTCCGGTGTCCGGTTTTTTGGAACTCCGTGAACAGGGACGGTTCTCGGTGAGACCATAGGGATCCATGCTGTCCGGCAACCGGACACCGGAGTCAGGGCGGCTGCCGCCACCCGTACGGCGTTGTTCCACAGCGCCGTGCCCCTACCCGTCACATCTTCCCGATCCTCCACCTCACATTCAGTCAATGAGCGCCTACTCCTTCCTCTTGCATGTCGAGAGCTTCCGGCGACTTCAGGACTATCATGCCATGCTCGCTGCCCAGGGCCTGTCCCGCGCCGGTGGTCGCCTGCGGGTGGAACTGCATGGCCTCGACGTGGCTGAACTGGACGACCATGCCTTTCTCGAACATCTGATCAATACCAAGTCACCGCGAATCCTCGCCGAAGAGTCCGTTCACGGCGACGGGCGGGACTGGAACCCTACCGAACTGGGCCTGCTCGGGGACCTGGGCATCGCCCTAAGCGTGCGAATCTTTGACGATGGCCACCATCTCGCCCCCCAGGTCCACGATGAACCCCTGACGGGGACCCTGCTCTTCACCCCCGGGGCGCTCCTGTGCAACAACCTGGGCGGCGTGGCGGGTGATTGGTCCTCGGTGACCCATGGGGGGCGGATCGACTCGGCGGGTTACCGGGCCCTGTACGAACGACGCCTGCTGCCTCCCTTGCTCTACGTGGAGGCGCAGGCCAGGGCGGCCGGCCAGCAGGCCCTGGTCACCCTCCCCGGCCTGGGATGCGGCCATTTCGCCGGACCTTTCCAGGGCAGGCTGGGCGCCTATCTCAAGGACACGCTTCTGGCGCTGCTCGGCCAGCACGCCGGGCGCCTGCCGCACATCCGGGCCATCCACTTCGATCCCTTCAACGAATGCGCCAATGAACGCCATGACTTTGGCGGCCTCTCGTTGCGGGTCAGGCCCCTCGCCCAGGGGAACCAGCACAAACCCCAACTCTGTCAGCCCCAGGCCTATGCCGAGGAGGGGGAGGATTTCACCGACCTCCAACTCTACAGCGTGGTCGCCTGGGACCCCGTTTCCTGGCCGGGCAACGATTTCTGGGGGGGAGTCCGTACCACCGATGACGGCGTGAAGGCCGCCGCGACGGACGCCATGCGGGTCCTGACGGGCGTGGAGGGCCATTACGATCCCCACCGAGGGTGTTACGAGCCCCCTTCCCCTTACCGGACCTGGGAGCAAGTGGCCCTCTCCCTGCGGCTGCGGCTGCGGCTCGACCGCAATCTGTGGATCCTCGGTTGAGACGGGCGGGGCACCCATGCCCATCCCGCATCGGCCAAGCGCGGACGGTGATCCGGATGGCTCGCCGGATGCCGCAGCCACCCCCATCGAGGACCGGATGGTGCGGCAACACCGCTTCTTGACCGAACCGCGGACCCTTGATTCCGCCCAGCGTCGGAAAGGGGAGGCGCTCAGCCACCAGGAACGCTTCACCCGTCTGATCGCGCATGAATTTCGCAATCCCCTCGCGATCATCAAAAGTCAGGCCCAGGTGGCGCAGCGTGAAGCCACCGAACTAGCGTCGGCCCCGGCCACGAAGAAGGCCCAGCAGCGGCAGCGCACCATCCAGCGTGCCGTGGAGCGTCTGGAGATGCTCCTGGACCAATGGCTGGTGGCCAATCGCCTCGCCCTGGGGAACCTCGATGTCCATCCCGCCACGCTGACCCTGGGACCCTGGTTGTCCGCCTTGGTCCAGTCCCGCAGCGCGGCGGCGGGTCGCCCGATTTCGCTGGAGATCCCCCCCAGCGCCGCCGCCGCGAAGATAGATGGCGACCTCCAGCTTCTGAGTACGGCCGTCCTCCAGCTGCTTGACAATGCTCTCAAGTATTCTCCCCGGGACGGGGCCATCCAGGTCGGAGTTTTTCTCACCGACCAGGAGGCCGGCATCCGTGTCACGGATACCGGGATCGGAATTGCCCCCCAGGACCAGGAACTTATCTTCGATCGGTCCCTGCGCCTCAACCCAGAGACGAGCCTCCCCGGCATGGGCCTTGGCCTGCCTCTCGCCCGCGATATCGCCCAGCTCCATGGAGGGCGGATCGAGGTCGTCAGCACCCCCGGTCAAGGCAGTACCTTTACCCTGTGGTTGTCCCTCGCTCCATGATCCCCTCTTTACCTTCCGCCCCCCCGCGGGTGCTCATCGTCGAGGACGAAGAGGACCTTCGTCAGGCCATGATCGACTACCTCACACTCGAGGGCTGGGACGTCACCGGGGCAGGCGATATCGCGGGCTGTCAGCCTTGGCTGCGAGACCCCCGCGGCGGAGTAGTGGTGCTGGACCTGGGCCTCCCCGATGGCGATGGCCTAGTCGGTCTGGCGCACCAGATCGAGCGACAACGCCATGGGCTGGTGCTTGCCACCGCCCGTGGCCGTCTGGAAGATCGTATCCGGGGGTACAACGAAGGTGGCGATGCCTATCTGGTCAAGCCGGTGGACCTCCGTGAACTGGTCGCCGTGGTCCGGGGGGTCGCCAGCCGGCTCTCGCGTCGGCTCCCGGACCAGCCCGCCCAGCCACCCCCCAACCTGGGGATCTGGACCCTGGGAACCGTTAAGTGGCGCCTGACAGCACCCAACGGGGCCCAGTGCGTCCTCAGTAATTACGAAGTGCGACTGCTCACCCTTTTCGCGGAGCAGCCGGGGCTGACCCTGACCAAGGCGGAGATGATCCGGGGCGTCGATCGGGAGGGGCGAGGCTATGAACCCCGCAACCTGGAGATCCTGATCCGCCGGCTGCGCAATAAGTGCGAGGAGGAGTTGGGGATGGAAATTCCGATCCAGACCGTCCATCGGCTTGGCTATGCCTTTCTGGCCGAGATCCGGGTGGTGTAGGCGTGGCAAGGCGATTGTTGGCGCTACCGGATCGGGGGCCTCTGGCGGGGGACGCCGTGGATACGTCCCTGTAGGCTTGACAACCACCTTCCCGCGGTTGACACCCCCGCCAGACACCCCCCGATCCTCCCTGGCCGACAGGGCCTTTGGCGGGGGACGCCGTGGATACGTCTCTGTAGGCTTGACAACCACCTTCCCGCGGTTGACACCCCCGCCAGACGCCCTCGATCCTCCCTGGCCGGCATGGCAGTAGGTGGGGGACCTCAGGCCGGCTGTAAGGCGCCGTCATCAATCCGCATTACCCGTTCCATGCGTCCGGCGAGTTGGGGGTCATGGGTGACGATGACGAAGCTGGTGCGGATCTCCAGGTTGAGCTCAAGCATCAATTCATAGACCCGCTCGGCGGTGTGGCGATCCAGGTTGCCGGTGGGCTCGTCCGCCAGCACGCAGGCCGGGCGGGTCACCAGGGCACGGGCGATGGCGGCGCGCTGACGTTCGCCGCCGGAGAGTTCAGCGGGTTTATGACGGCCGCGATGTCCCAGGCCGACGCGATCCAGCATTTCCATGGCGGCGGCCCTGGCCCGGGCGGGCGCGGTGCCCCCGACCAGCAAGGGCATGGCGACGTTCTCCAGGGCGCTGAATTCCGGCAGCAGGTGATGGAACTGATAGACGAAACCGAGCTGACGGTTCCGCAGGCGGCCCCGCTCGGCTTCGGAGAGACCCATGACTTCCCGACCCTGCCACCGCACCGACCCCGCCGTGGCCCGGTCGAGGCCCCCCAGGCAATGCAGCAAGGTGCTCTTGCCGGAACCCGAGGCGCCGATCACCGCCACACGCTCCCCCGCCACGATGGCCAGGTCGATGCCTTTGAGGACCTCCACCTCCAGGGGCCCCTGGCGGAAGGTCTTGACCAGTCCCTGGGCCTCCAGTACCGGCATGGCCTCAGCCATGACCATGCCCCCCCCACCGCCGTCCAATCCGGCGCTCACCTGAACAACGCCGGCCAACCCAGCGCCGGTCGGGCCGACAGCCAACGGCTGGCCCGCCGCAGCGGGGGGACCCGGATAGCCGCGCCGGGCTTCGGGTCGGCAGGATCCAATCCCTGCTAGCGCAGTTATCATTCATAGCGCAGGGCCTCCGCCGGTTCGGTTCGGGCCGCGCGCCAGGCCGGGTAGAGGGTGGCGAGGACGGACATGAAGAAGGCGCCGAGGCCCACGGCGAGGACGTCCGGGGCTTGGATGTCCGAGGGCATGTTGCTGATGTAATAGATGTTAGGGTCCAGGAAGTGGATGCCGAAGAAGCCCTCGATACCGGCGACGATAGCCTCGACGTTGAGCGCCAGCAGGATGCCGCAGATGACGCCAAGCAAGGTGCCGGCGACGCCGATGGCCGTGCCCTGGACCATGAAGACCCCCATGACCCGCCCCGGTGACAACCCCAGGGTGCGCAGGATGGCGATGTCGGCCTGTTTGTCCGTCACCACCATGACCAGGGTCGAGACGATGTTAAAGGCCGCCACCGCCACGATCAGGAAAAGGATGATGCTCATCATCCGCTTCTCCGTGCTCAGGGCGGCGAAGAAGTTTTTGTGGTGCTGAGTCCAGTCCACCACCCGATAGACCCCGCCCAGGTCCCGGGCGATCTCCCGTACCAGGCGAGGGGCCGCGAACATGTCCGTCAGCTTGAGCCGCAGTCCGGTGACGCTCTCCCCCAGGCTCATCAGCTTGGCGGCGTCCTGCAGGTGGATGAAACCCGCCCCCCGGTCGTAATCCGACATGCCCACGGCGAAGATACCGCTGACGGTAAAGGACTTGAGGCGTGGCATGACCCCGATGGGGGTGGCGCTGACCTGGGGCGTGACCACCGTCACCTTGTCCCCCAACCCGACGCCAAGGACCGCGGCCAGTTCGCGTCCCAGCACGATATTGAAGGAGCCCGGGGTCAGGGAATCCACCTCCCCGCGGTGCATGTCTTGCCGCAGCTCCGAGACCTGATCCTCCTCCACTGGCTCGATCCCGCGGATCAGGGCGCCGCTGACCTCGCCGCCGTTGGCCAGCATGACCTGCATCTCGATGAAAGGCGCCGCCCCCACCACGGCCGGATGGGCGCGAACCCGGGGGAGGAGTTCCCGCCAGTCCGCCATATCCCCCGTCGGTTCGGACAGGGTGGCGTGAGAGGCCATGCCCAGGATGCGCTCCTGGATCTCCTTGTGAAAGCCGTTCATCACCGACAGCACCACGATCAGCGCCACGATGCCCAGCATGATCCCCAGCATGGAGATCAGAGAGATGAAAGAGATGAAGTGGTTACGTCGCTTCGCCCGCGTATAGCGCAGGCCGATGAACAAGGGGAGGGGTCGGTACATGCGCCCATTAAACCATAATAGCGGCCCCATCGCCGACCCTCGGCTAGAGAAAGGACCGGGGGCATTGCTGGGCGATAGCAAAAAAGCGCCCGAGTTGAACCGGGCGCTCAAGGGTCATGAAGGGCAGGCTGATGCCCCCCCAATGAAAAAGTCTGACCTGCTCCTCCTGTAAGGGGTTCGGCGAAGAACCCCGGATCAGAGGATCTTGATCTCCACCCGCTCTCCGCTCGCCGGATCACTCAGATGCACCGCGCAGGCGATGCAGGGATCGAAGGAGTGGATGGTGCGCTGGATCTCGATCGGCTGTTTGGCGTTATAAAGCTGATGGTTGTCCTGTAACGCGGCTTCATAGGCGCCGGGTATGCCCTTGGGGTCCCGAGGGCCGGCGTTCCAGGTGGAGGGTACCACCGCCTGGTAGTTGGCGATCTTGCCATCCTCGATGACGATCCAGTGACCCAGGGCGCCGCGGGGGGCCTCCATGTAGCCGGCACCCTGGGACTTCTTGGGCCAGGTGGATGGATCCCACAGGGTCTCGTTGAAGGTGCGGGTATCGCCGGCCTTGATGTTGGCCACCAAGGCATCGAACCAGAGCTGCATCCGGTCGGCGACCAGCTTTGATTCCAGGGTACGGGCCGCGGTCCGGCCCAGGGTGGAGAAAAGGGCCCGTACGGGCACGTCCAGCTTGGCCAGGGTCATATCCACCAGTTCCTTGGCCTGGGGATGCAGGGGGGACTGAGGGCTGGCGTAGAGCATGAGGACGCGGGCCAGGGGGCCCACCTCGACCGAGTGGCCCTGCCAGCGCGGGGCCTTGAGCCAGGAGTAGCCATCCTTGATATCGAGCTGCTTGAAGGG
>SBFV01000032.1 GCA_006227775.1 Gammaproteobacteria bacterium
CTGATGGAGCTGATCCTCGCCCCCCAGGACAACCTGGGGGCGGCCGTGGCCCTGGCCTTCATCCAGCAGATGGGACTCGGCGCCCTCCTCGGCATCCTGGGTGGCTACGCTATCGTCTGGCTGATCAACCATCTCGATCTGCCCCCGGGCCTGCATCCCATCGCCGTGCTGAGCATGGGCATGACCCTCTTTGGCCTGGTGGCCATCCTCGACGGCAGCGGTTTCCTGGCCATCTACCTGGCCGGTCTGGTGGTGGGCAATCGCCCCCTCCAGGGACGCCGCTACATCGGTCGCTTTCATGACGGCCTGGCCCGGCTGGCGCAGATCGGCATGTTCCTGGTCCTCGGGTTGCTGGTGACGCCCTCGGAATTGTTGCCGGTGGCCCTGGACGCCCTACTCTTCGCCGCCCTCCTGAGCTTCGTCGCCCGGCCCCTGGCGGTCTGGTTGTGCCTGCTGCCCTTTCACTTTCCCTGGCGGGAACAGCTCTTCATCGGCTGGGTCGGCCTGCGGGGCTCCGTACCCATCGTCCTTGCCCTCTTCCCCTTGCTGGCGGGCATGGAACAGGCCCATGTCTATTTCAACATCGTCTTCTTCGTCGTCCTGGTCTCCTTGGTCGGTCAGGGCTGGACCATCCCCCTCCTGGCGCGGTGGCTGAAGCTGGAGCTGCCGCCCCGCACCCAGGTGGTGGAACGTCTGGAGATCGACCTGCCCGGCGAGCGCGAGCTGGAACTGGTGGGTTACGAGCTGGCGGCCAACAGCCCCCTGGTGGTCGAGCGCCGCCCCTTCCCCCGCCTCCCCCCCTCCGCGCGTCCCGTCGCCCAGCTACGCCACCGCGAGCTGCTCGATCAGATCGACTGGCAGGACCTGCGCCCCGGCGACCAGCTCCTGCTCATCGTGGACCCGGCGGAACTGGAAGCCCTGGACCGTCTCCTGGCCCCGCTGGAGACCCCCGATCGCCTGTCGGACCAGGCCTTCTTCGGCGAATTCGTCCTCAACGGCGAGGCCCGCCTGGGCGACGTCGCCGCCGCCTACGGTCTGGCCGTGCCGGAGCGGGAACGGGACCTGTCCCTGGACGCCTTCCTCCGCGACCGTCTGGACACCCAGGTCGTGGTCGGCGACCGCATCGATCTGCAGCATGTGCAACTGGTGATCCGCCGCACCGAGGGAAGCCGGATTATCAAGGTGGGGCTGAAACTGAAAAAGACCCGGTGAGGAATCCTTCCTCAGCGTTCACACCCTGCGCTGGCTGGGCGGGCATAGGTAGCGCAAGTCACTGATTCTATTGCCAACCCTGGTGGGGGAGGTAATCCCTCAACCCAGGTACCCCAGCCAGGCCGCCATCAGGCCGATCAGCGCGGCCATCAGCAGCGCTGGCTCCCATTTCAGCAAATGGTTCTCGATGGACCGCGGCAGCTTGCTTCGCATCACCGCCACACCCATCGCGGCCAGCCTCTGCTTTAACCGGTCGCGCCATCTCGGCAGCAGGATCAGCGGGAGCCGGCGGAGCCGGCGATACCCGCCGCGGGCCTGCTCATGGGGGCGGGTCCAATACCCGGTCAGGTCGAGGCGTCGCATCAGGCCGGAACGAGGGCCAGCGCCGATTGCGCAGGACCAGCCACCGAGGCAAGCCCCAACCAGCAGGCGACCAAGCAGCGGGCTCAGGACCAGCGCGGGCCACCAGAGCCCGGTCATCGCGATCTCGCCCCAGCCAGACCAGGGCGTCATGAGGGGTAAAGCGGAACCAGCGACGACCAGCGCGGCGAGCCAGGATGACAGTTGCCGCGTCAGCGCGGACTTGTCACCCTCACCCAGCAGCACGAGCGCTGCCAGTCCCAGGCTCCCTTGCAGGGCGACCACCGGCAGCAGCTCCGCGATGGCCGCCCCTTGTGCTGGCCGGTGCAGTGCCAGCATCAAGGCCCAGAGCCACTGGGCCGTCAAGACCATCAGGATGCAGCCCTGCAGCCGGCCCTGGTCCAGGCTCGTCATGCCGATGATCAGGGCGTAGGCCGCGGTGATCAGGGCAAGCAGGCCGAAGGCCATTCCCGCGCCGGGCCAGTCGACCAGGCCGAGGGGCAGGAGGCGGGTCCAGCCGAGCAGGCCGGCGCCGAGGACGAAGGCGATCAGCGCGATCCGGGTCGCGGGTGGCGTCGACTGAAAGGCGGGGAGCAGCCAGGCATGGAGGCCGAGGATGCCGGCCTTGGCGCCGAGACCCAGGATCATGAGGACAATGACCAGGGTCGGGTCCTCGAGGGTCGCGAGGGTCGCGCGCAAGGCGGCGAACGAGGTGCCGTCGGCCGCCTGCGCGAGGATCAGGAGCAGCTCGAACAAGACCAGGTCACCGAGGACCAGGAGGACGACCAGACGGCGGCCGGCCAGGCGGGCCGCGGGGCTTGCATCCCACATGACCAGCGCGTAGAGCATGTAGCCGATGAGGGTCGACGCCGCGAGCCAGAGTAGCCCATCGTCGGCCAAGGCCAGGCCGAGTCCTCCACCCATGGCGAGCAGACCGGGCAAGGCCATCCGGGTCTGCTCCCGGCCGCTGGGTCGCGCTCGGCCCAGGGCCAGACTGGTTGCCAGACTGGTTGCCAGCCAGAGCAGCGCGGTGGTGATCAGCGCAAGGCGCGTCGTCTCACCGAGTACCAGGGTGCTACCGAGCAGGGTGCCGGGAAGCTGACTGGCGCCATCTGGACCCAACAGCGCGACCAGTAACGCGGGCAGGGTCGCCCATGGCATGAGGCGAAGCCCCCAGGAGCGTGCCGCCGGGATCATCAGCACCGCCACGACCAGAAAGGGCGCGCTGACGGCGAGGATCGGCAGTCCACCGGCGATCGCGCCACTCATGGCCGCACGAACTCCCGCTCGGCGATGAGGCCGACCCATTCCAGCGGCGAGAATGGCAAGCTCGCCAAGAGGCCAGCCAGCAAGGCCGCCGCGGCGGTGATGAGCGGGGGCCAGAGCAGTGCGCGCGCGGTTTCGCGCCGCCCGAAGACGCGCTCCTCCGGCCAGGTCGAGGGCGGCTCGCGGAACCAGGCGGCGTGCAGGATCGGGAGAAAATATGCGGCATTAAGCAGACTGCTCAGGGCCAGCACCAGGAGCACCCAATGCTGGCCGGCCTCCAGCGCCCCCAGCCCCAGATACCACTTGGTGATGAAGCCCGCGACCGGTGGCACGCCGATCATCCCGAAGGCCGCGACCGTGAAGGCGACCAGTGTACAGGGCATGCGGCGGGCCACGCCACTCATCTCGCTGACCCGATGGATCCCGAGGGTCTCCGCCAGGTTGCCCGCGCAGAAAAAGAGCGTGATCTTCATGAGCCCCTGATGGACCAGGTGGACGAGCCCGCCGACCGTGGCGATGGGACTGGCGATGGCCACCCCCAGGACGATGTAGGCGACCTGACTGACCGTCGAGAAGGCCAGGCGCCGCTTGAGATCGTCCTGAAAGAGCGCGCGCGCCGAGCCGTAAAGGATGGTCGCCGCGGCGAGCAGGGCCAGCGGCCCGGTCACCCCGAGATCGGCCGCGAGCTCCACGCCAAAGACCTCGTAGACCACGCGCATGATCCCAAAGGCCCCGGCCTTGACGACCGCGACCGCGTGCAGCAAGGCGCTGACCGGTGCCGGCGCGACCATCGCCCGCGGCAGCCAGGCGTGCAGTGGAATCAGCGCGGCCTTGACGCCGAGTCCGGCGATCAGCAAGACGAAGATCAGGATGAGTGACGTCCGATGGGTCTGGTCGAGCCCGGCCACGAAGCCACCCGGTCTGAACTCCAGGCTCCCGGCCAGGGTATAGAGCCAGACGATCCCGAGCAGCATGAGGGCGCCGCCGCCGATCGTGAACGCCAGATAGACCAGACCGGCGCGACGGGCGACCTCGGTGCCGCGATGAACGACCAGCGGATAGGTGGCCAGTGTCAACAGCTCGTAGAACAGCAGAAAGGTCAGCAGGTCCGCGGCCATGGCGATGCCGACGGTCGCCGTCACGCAGAGGCTGAAGAAGCCAAAGAAGCGGCTGCGGTGGGGTGAGCCTTCCAGATAGCCGATCGCGTAGATGGTCGTCACCAGCCAGAGCAGGCTGGACAGGGTCAGAAAGAGCAGGGCGAGGGGTCCGACCCGCAGCCCCAGTTCCAGACCGGGCAGGAAGGCGAGCTGCACCTGATACTGGTGCCCTTGCGCGACGCCCCACAGCATCGTCGCCACCAGGGCCAGCTTCAGGAGCGCCCCGGCCAGGTTGAGCGTCGTGCGCAGCCGGACGCGCGACTCGGCCAGCGCGAAGATCAGCAGACCAGGGATCAGGGAGCTGCCGACCACCAGGAGCGGGATCCAGTTGTCGATCGTCATGGCCCCACCGCTCCGGTTGCCATCGCGAAGGGCTCCCCGATCGCGAGCAGGGCAAGTGGCGGGGCAACGATCAAGCCCAGGAGGATCGCCGACGCGGCCAGACTCAAGGCCGCCCACTCCATCACCGCCGGGACTGGTCGCGCGCGGTGTGGGGTCTCGGACTGGGTGAAGGCATAGCCCAAGACCTTAAAGACATAGGTCGCCGCCAGCACGCCACCCAGTAGGATCACCAGGGCCCAGCCCCAGCGGCCCTGTGACAGGGCCGCCTCGAGCAGCAGCCATTTGCCGATGAAGCCGCCGCTTGGTGGCAGCCCCATGATGCTGACCCCGGCCAGGGCGAAGGCGGCGATGCTCAGTGGCAGGCGCTGCACCACCCGGTCCAGGTCGGCGATCCGGTCATGTCCACCAAAACGCAGCAGATTGCCAGCGGCCAGGAACATGGCCGCCTTGGCCAGGGCGTGCGAGACCGCGAGATAGATGGCACCGGTCCAGGCCGTGGTCGCGCCGCCGAGCGCGAGCGGAAAGGCCAGGAACAGATAGCCGATCTGAGCGACCGTCGAGTAGGCGACCAGGAGCTTGAGACGGGTCTGTCGCAGCGCCTGCAGCGAGCCCCAGATGACCGCCCCAGCCCCCAGCAGACCGAGGAAGGTCTCGACCCCGAGGCCCAGACCACCGAACAACTCCAGCCAGAGCCGCAGCCAGAGGTAGAAGGAGCCCTTGACGACGAGCGCCGAGAGCGCCGCGCTGACCGGTGCCGGCGCGTTCGAGTGGGCGGGCGGGAGCCAGAAGTGGAGCGGAAAGAGAGCGGTTTTGAGGAGCAGACCCGCGCTCATCAATCCCAGCGCGGCCCAGGTGGCGGGCAGGCCCGCGATCCGGTCGGCCAGCAAGCCCAGATCCACCGTTCCATAGGCATGGTAAAGGAGGGCGACCCCCAGCAGATAGGCGAGTGAGCCGAGCAGGCTCACCAGGAGATAGCGCATGGCCCCGACCAGGGCATCCGCGCCGCCGGCCAGCGCCGTCAGCGCCGCGGCGGACAGACCCAGGAGTTCGAGCGTGACGTACAGATTGAAGATGTCCGCGGCGAGAAAGAGCGCGTTGAGTCCGGTCAGCAGGAGCAGCCAGAGCGGCCAGAAGGACCAGGCGCGGCTTGGCTGGTCGTGAAAATAGACCGCGGCGTAGAGACTGATCGCCAACCCCACCGCCGCGGTCATGAACAACATGGCCAGACTCAGGCCATCGGCGTGTAGAACGATCCCCAGGGGGGCTTCCCAGCCGCCCACCGCCAGCCAGCGCGGACCCGTTGCCAGCGCTTCCGGGATCAGCATGAGCACGGCCAGGACCAGGCCGATGATACTGATCAGACCGATGGGCATCGCCCAGCGTCGCAACAGGAAGCTCAACAAGGCACCGACCAGCGGTGCCAGCACCGGGGCGATCAGATCGCTCCGAGCTGTCAGGGCCGCTTCCAGCGTGCTGGTCATTCAGCGCGCCGCGCCGGGTCGTCCGGCAACTCCGTCCGGCCGATGGTGGCCACGACCCGCAGCATGAGGCTCAAGGCCAGCGCGGTAGCGGCAACCGCGACGACGATCCCGGTGATGACCATCGCCTGCGGCACGGGGTCGGTGAGACCGGTCGGAGTGCGTCGCGCCAGGCCGATCAGGACCAGGAAGACGCCGCTGCCCATCACATTGAAGGCCAGGATCTTGCGCAGCAGATGGGCATGGCGGATGAAGGCGTAGAGTCCGATGGCGAAGAGTCCGACACCGGTCAGGGCATAGAGTGTCGCGGGTGTCATGGGTGCCCTCGGGGTTGACCACCCAGAAAGAGTGTGGCCAGG
>SBFV01000363.1 GCA_006227775.1 Gammaproteobacteria bacterium
AATGTCGCGCTTCCCGACCGACACAAGCGTGCTTGGGTGCGAGAAAAAAGGTCGTGCCATTGATCGGGGTCAGCTAAATGGTGACCCCCTCGCGCCCTCGGGTTTCTAGACCTCGACCTCCCCCTCGCCAAAGGACTCGGTCCGGTAGCGGCTGACCCGCAGGCGCTCCGACCAATGATCCACCGGCAGGCCCGCCTTGAGCTTGAGGTGGCGCAGGAAGTCACGTCGGTCGGGGAGGGATGACCAGACCGAGGGCAGGAAGGTCCCGCGGGCCAAGCCATCCTCCAGGATCAACCCGTCCAGCCCCGGCTCGATCTGGGCCAGCAGCTCCGCCTCGGAGCCGAAACTCAGGGGCGTCGCCGGCGTCAGTACCGAGATCCCGATCCGCAGCCGCTCCAGCTCCCACCCCGCCACGGGGGGGAAACGGGGGTCGCGGAAGGCGGCGGCGAAGGCATTGTCCGCCACGTCCCGCACCAGCGGCTGCCTGGCTTCCAGGTGCCCGATGCAGCCCCGCAGTTCTCCGCCGACCGTCAGGGTGACGAAGGCCGCCCGCCGGGCCCGCAGGGGTTCAGGGAACTCCTCGGGCGCCACCGGCAGGGGCCGACCTTCCCGCAGGCCCCAGGCGATGGAGCGGCGCGCCACCGCCAGCAGGGTCTGGCGTTGGTCGGGGCTCAACTCAGGCAAAGGCAAAGGCGCCATAGCCCACCACCCGGTCCCGGGGGCCGGCGGTGTCCCCCGAATTGCGCAAGTCCAGTACCCGGCATGTCAGGCCATGGTGACGCGCCGCCCGCAGCAGTCCCTTCACCGGCACCCTGCCGCAGGCATCTTCTTCGCCGATGGCCGCCGGGTTCAGCGCCGCGATGGCCTGGCTGGTGGCCCCGTCCAGGCGCCTGGCGGTTCCGTAGTCCAGGTAATGGCTGAGATCCGAGCTGACCACGATCAGGGTCTCGTCCCCGCCCCACAGGCGCTCCAGGACCTCCGCCACCCCCACCGTCGTGGCCTCGCCTACCAGGAAGGGCACCAGGCGGAAGTCAGCGAGCAGCACCTGCAGAAAAGGTAACTGGACCTCCAGACAATGCTCCCCCTGGAAGGGCGCCTCGAAGGCCCGCGCCTGGGGCAGATCGGCAATAGCCGCGTAAGCCTCCAGGTCCACCGGTACCCGGCCCAAGGGCGTCACGAAGGCCTCCGCCTGACTATAGGCCAGGCCGTAAAACGGCAACCGATGCGAGGGACCCAGCAGCACCACCCGCTGGATGGCCTCGCTCCCGGCCGCCAGTTGGGCATAGGCACTCCCCGCCACCGGTCCCGAGTAGATGTAACCCGCATGGGGAGCGATCAGGGCCTTGGGCCAGCAGGCCGGCCCTGGCCTGGCCTTGACGTCAGCCCCCCGCGGTCCCTCCGTCCCGGCCCCGCTCCGCCTCCCCTCGTCAGGTTCGGGGCCCGGCAGGGGGCCGGTCGCCGGGGCCGAACGTACATAGGCGCGGACTTCCGCCGCCAAAGTCCGCGGGTCCGCCGGATAAAAGGTTCCGGCCACATTGGGATAGCGTAATCCGCCCATTGCAGTGCCTCCCGCGCGTTCGCCGCGCTCCGTCTATGCTTAGTGTAGGTCCAAAATTCCGCCCGTGCCGATCGACCGGCTGATTGCCGTGCCGTCGGCGCCACCCCGCCCTTGGAGGTCGTCAACATGACCCAATCACTCGGCTACCACCCCACCCGTTACTGGCACCGGCTGGAAGACGGCCGGGTCCAGTGCGACCTGTGCCCGCGCAACTGCCACATCAAGGAAGGTCAGGCCGGGCTCTGCTTCATCCGCGCCTGCCACGGGGGCGAGGTCGTCCTCACCAGCTACGGTCGCTCCAGTGGCTTCTGCGTCGACCCCATCGAAAAGAAGCCCCTCAACCATTTTCTGCCCGGTACCCCCGTGCTCTCCTTCGGTACCGCCGGCTGTAACCTCGCCTGCAAATTCTGTCAGAATTGGGATATGACCAAATCCCGCGAGGTGGACACCCTGGCGGTCGAGGCCTCGCCGGAGGCCATCGCCCGCCGCGCCGCCGAACTGGGCTGCCGCAGCGTCGCCTATACCTACAACGACCCGGTCATTTTCATGGAGTACGCCATCGACACCGCCCAGGCCTGCCGCGCCCGCGGCATTCGCAACGTCGCCGTCACCGCCGGCTATATCAATCCCGGCGCGCGGGAAGAATTCTTCGCCGCCATGGATGCCGCCAACGTGGACCTCAAGGCCTTCAGCGACGATTTCTACCACCGGCTCTGCGGCGGTCATCTCCAGCCCGTGCTGGACACCCTGGAGTATCTGCACCGGGAGACGAAGGTGTGGTTGGAGCTCACCACCCTGCTCATCCCCGACCACAACGACTCCGACGCCGAGATCGACGCCATGACCCAATGGGTGGTCGGCCACTTGGGCCCGGACGTGCCCATGCACTTCACCGCCTTCCATCCCGACTGGAAGATGCTCGATGTGCCGCCGACCTCCGCCGCCACCCTGGCCCGGGCCCGCGCCATCGCCAAGCGCAACGGCGTCCATCATGCCTATACCGGCAATATCCATGACCGCCGGGGGGAGAGTACCTGGTGCCATCGCTGCGGTGCCCTCCTCATCGAACGCGACTGGTACGAACTGGGGGCTTGGGGCCTGGACCGTCATGGTCGCTGCGCCGCCTGCGGCACTCCTTGCGCCGGGGTCTTCGAGGCCCACGCCGGGGACTGGGGCAGTCGCCGCCTGCCGGTGACCATGGCGTCATGACCCCTCTCGCCTTCGGGTTGCGCGTCCTGCGCGCCTTCCGGCGCAACCAGGGGATGCTGCTCTCCGGGGCGGTCGCCTATTACATGCTGCTGTCCATCATCCCCCTCATGCTCCTGTTGCTGGTGGGGCTGTCCAACCTCATCCCGGAGGAGCGGCTGTTGGAGGCGGTGCGGGAAGAGCTCAACCTCTTCATGCCCGGCATGGCGGACACGGTCGCCGTTCAACTGGGTCAATTTCAGCAGAACCGGCACCTCATTGGCGGGCTCGGCATCGTCGTCCTGCTCTTCTTTTCCACCATGGCATTCTCCCTGCTGGAGAATGCCATGTCGGTCATCTTCTTCCATCGGGTCGCGGTTCACCGCCGCCGCTTTCTCGTCTCCGCCCTCATTCCCTTTCTGTTCATCGCCCTGATCGGCGTGGGCCTGCTCTTCATCACCTTCGCCGGGGGTGCCCTCGATACCCTGTCCCAGACCCAACTGGAATTCTTCGGCCACCACTGGGGCCTGGAGGGTCTTTCCGTACCCCTGCTCTACCTCGCCGGCCTGGGCGGGGAAATCCTGCTCTTCACCTCCCTCTACCTGGTCATGCCCCACGGCGCCATCGCCACCCGCTACGCCCTGGTCGGCGGCCTGGTCGCCGCCATCCTTTGGGAGATCAGCCGCCATCTCCTGGTCTGGTACTTCAAGACCCTCTCCCTGGTCAATCTCATCTACGGCAGCTTCGCCGGCGCCGTCGTCATCCTGCTGACCTTCGAGGTCGCCGCCCTCATCCTCCTCCTTGGCGCCCAGGTTATCGCCGAATTTGAACAGCGCCACCTGCCGGAAGAGGAGGGGAACTCCGGCTTCAACACCTGAACCCTAGCTGCACCGCGGCTCCCCCAAGGCCAGGCCAGCCGCGCCCACTTCCGCTTGAGACATCCTATCCCGCCCCTCCGCCAAGTCGATTTCGACTGCCTTCCTGACCGCCGCCGCCGCGGCCTCGCTTGCAACCGATGCCAGGGTCTGGATAATCCGCCCCCTTTTCCCGGGAGTAAACGCCGTGTTCAAGAATGTCCGCCTCTTCAAGCTGGATGACCCGGCCGCGGTGGAGCTGGATCAGCTCGAGCGGCAACTGGGGGGTCGGCGATTCCGCCCCTGCGGTCCCCTGGAGACGGCGACCATGGGTTGGGTCCCGCCCCTGGGGGAGGACGGCGGCGCCCTGTCCCATGAGGGCGGGGAGTGCGTCCTGGTGTGCGCCCGTCGTCAGGAACGGATATTGCCCGCCGCCGTGGTGGCCGAGACCCTGGACGAGAAGATCGCCGCGATCGAGGACCGGGAGGCGCGGACGGTGGGGCGCAAGGAGCGCCGCCAGTTGAAGGACGAGGTGCTGCTGGACTTGCTGCCGCGCGCCTTCACCCGCTCGCGCCGCGCCTGCGCCTACCTGGATCGCCAGACCGGCTGGCTGCTGGTGGATGCCGCCAGCGCCAGCGCGGCCGAAGACCTCGTCGATCTACTGCGCGCAACCCTGGGCTCCCTGCCGGTGCATCCACCGCGCCCGCCCCAGCCCCCCGAGGTGCTGTTGACCCGCTGGGTCACGACGGGTGAACTGCCCCCTGGCCTGACCCTGGGCGATGAGTGCGAACTCCGCGATGCCCGCGATGACAAGGTGGTGGCCCGTTGCCGGGGGCACGACCTGGCCGGCGAGGAGGTCGCCACCCACCTGCGGGCCGGCAAGCAGGTCACCCAACTGGCCCTGGACTGGCGGGAGAGCCTGGCCTTCGTGTTGCAGGAGGACCTGTCGCTCAAGCGCCTGCGCTTCGCCGACGAACTGCTGGAGGAAGGGATGGATGCGGGCCTGGAAGACGAGGCCGCCCGGCTGGATGCCGAGTTCATCCTGATGACCGGGGAGCTGCGCGCCCTGCTGGCCTGCCTGGAAGAGGCATTCCTCCCGGCGGAGGCGGCCGCGGCTCCGGCGGCGGCGTCCGACCCGCCGTTTTAGCCGCCGCTTGGGTGGAGGGCCGGGCGCCGCCGCTGCCCGCCGCGCCCTGACTCAAGTACCCGTCCCGTCAGACGCCGTAATAGCCCCGATACCAGTCGACGAAGCGCGCCACCCCCGTCTCCACCGGGGTATCCGGCTTGTAACCGGTGTCCCGCACCAGGTCGGTGACGTCGGCGTAGGTGTCCGGCACGTCACCGGGCTGGAGCGGCAGCAGGGTCTTCTCCGCCTTGCGGCCCAGGCATTCCTCCAGCACCTCGATGTAGCGCAACAGCTCCACCGGGTGCTGGTTACCGATGTTGTAGACCCGGTAGGGCGCGGCGCTGGTGGCCGGGTCCGGGGTGGCGCCATCCCAGTCCGGGTTGGCGGCGGCGGGGCGGTCGAGGACGCGGATCACCCCCTCGACGATATCGTCCACATAGGTGAAGTCCCGGCGGTGCCGGCCATAGTTGAACACCTCGATGGGCTCACCGGCGAGGATGGCCTGGGTGAACTTGAACAGGGCCATGTCCGGCCGGCCCCAGGGCCCGTAGACGGTGAAGAAGCGCAGGCCGGTGGTCGGCAGCCGGTAGAGGTGACTGTAGGTGTGGGCCATGAGCTCGTTGGCCTTCTTGCTGGCGGCGTAGAGGCTCAGCGGGTGGTCGACGTTGTGGTGCACCGAGAAGGGCATGACCGTGTTGGCGCCATAGACGGAACTGCTGGAGGCGAAGACCAGATGCTCGACGCCATGGTGCCGGCAGCCCTCCAGGATATGGGCGAAGCCGGTGAGGTTGGTGTCCACGTAGGACATGGGGTTCTCGATGGAGTAGCGCACCCCGGCCTGGGCCGCCAGGTTGACCACCCGCTGGGGCCGGTGCGCCCGGAAGGCGGTGGCGACGGCCTCACGATCCTGGATGTCCAGACGCAGGTCGGTGAAACCCGCATGCGCCCGGGTGCGGCCCAGGCGGGCCTGCTTCAGACCGACGTCGTAGTAATCGTTGAGGTTGTCGACGCCGATGACCTCATCCCCCCGTTCGAGCAGGCGCAGCGAGAGGGCGGAACCGATGAATCCGGCGCTGCCGGTGACGAGAACTTTCATGGCGGGCCTCGAGTGGAATCCAGTCGCCGGATCGCGGCCTGGGGAAATGAACGCTAATGATACATCCAGCCAGTGGCGTCATCGCGTGCCCCGCGCCGCGGACCGGGCTAGAATGCCGGCATGAAAATACGCCTTCACCCCCTCTACAAAAAACTCCTCCTGCTGGCCATGGTCCTGGGTCCCCTCTACTGGCTGACCCTGACCGAGGACGGCCAATTGCGCGTGGACGCCGTCCTCCTGACCCTGGCCGGGGAGCCTGAGCTCAATCTGGCCATCGAGGGCCTGAACGGCGAGCTCACGGAAACCCAGTTTCACCAGCTTTTTCCCGATCTCACGCTGGACTGCGCCCCGGCC
>SBFV01000361.1 GCA_006227775.1 Gammaproteobacteria bacterium
TAACTCCAGTTCCATGCCAGCCAGCCCAATCAAGCCGGGCACATGGTCGGGTTCGAACTCAACCAATAGATCGATGTCGCTTTGGGCATCCGCGGTCCCGCTTAACTGGGAGCCAAACAAAGCCAGCCGACGGATGTGATGCTGACCACAGAAGCGCTCCAGGATGGTTGGATCGATATCGAGCCGCATGTTGAATTTGCCTCCCAGGGAAAATGCCGTGGTTCAGCCTGAATGCCCGCTGGTGGTGGTGCGATTACCAAAACCTCGGGGCCAATGATGGCCGCCGCAAAGATTCGTTGCACCGACGATATTTGCTAGGCTTATGCTTGACACAACCAGAACGGGGATCGACTCGTGTTTGCGCCCAATGTACTCAACCCGATTCATCGCATCGACGTGAAGCGGTTTCACCGGATGATCGAGGCCGGCTGCTTCGGCGACGGCGACCGGGTGGAACTGATCGACGGGGAGATGCGTGACATGACGCCCATTGGTCCGCCCCACGGGGGCACAACCGATATTCTGACCATGATCCTGGCCCCGAAGCTGGCTGGCAAGGCCATCCTCCGTATCCAGGGTCCCCTGGTCTTGGACGACGGCACCGAGCTCTATCCGGATCTCGCCGTGCTCCAACAGCGGGAGGACTTCTACCGCCAGGCCAATCCCACGGGCGACGACGCACTCCTGGTCATCGAGGTGGCGGACTCCAGTCTGAGCCTGGACCAGGGTCCCAAGCTCGTCAAGTACGCCCACGCCGGCATCCGCCGCTATTGGGTAGTGGACCTGCGGCACCGCACCCTGCACGACTACCGGGACCCGGACCGCTTCCAGGGCCGCTACCGGCAATTGCACGCGCTCACCAGCGGGGACATCGGCCTGGACATCGCGGGGGTACGGGTTAGGGTGGCCATCGCGGAGATCTTCCCCGACTAGCGGGACTTTACCCCCTCACGCCTCAATTTTCAGTTTTTCCGTCCCTCCCCGTCGTGGCGGAAAACTGAAGTGCGCTGGCCATGGTTAACGCGAACGTGCCTTTTTTTCCGCGGTCCCCCCTCATTGTCACCCCTCCCTTCCAATCAAGATCTGGCAGTGAATTAAGCCCTTGGATAATCAGAAGGTTCTCATTGTTTTTGCCCCCGACGACAATGTCGCCATTGCCCTGAGCGACCTGCTCCCCGGTGAGACCTATCTCCTGCTCAGCGGGGAAGGCGGAACCTTGGGCGAGTTATCCATCGCGGCGGAGCAGCCTGTCTGGCTCGCGGGTCCCGCGCCGGAGCCGCCGATCATTCGCCACTACTATAAAGTCGCCACCAGGCATATCCCCCGGCACGAGCCGATCATCAAGGACCGAGTCCCCATCGGTGAGGCGTCCGAGGAGATCCAGCCGGGGCAGGTCGTGCATCAGGTATTTCGTGCCCGCATGGGTGGTTTCGAGCGTATCGGGGGCAATATCCGCGAATATCCCAATGCCTTCTCGCCCCCCGCCTCGCAGCTCGAAACCCTGGCCGCGGCGAGCCGCATCACCACTGCGGGCCTCATCCGTCCTTCCCACCTCAGGCCGCGACGGACAATCCCGACGCCGGCGCCGGTCATTGCCTCAGCGTCCGCCAACGGCTTGCCAGGACAGCCGTTGCCAGCGGTCGGTCGAGGCTCCGGGGACGCCGGCGGACCGGAAACCTTGCTGGCCTACGAACGCGGTGCAGCCCCTTTCGGCTCACGCAATCACCTGTTGGTCATCCCCTCCGTTTTCTGCATCAATCAGGAAGCTGGCGAAATCGCCGATACTTTTGCCACCGAGGCCTGGGGTGACCAGGGCGAAAACCGTGTCATCGCCCTGCCGCATGCCACCGGTTGCTGCCAGGTCGGCTATGACGAGGAGGTATCGCTGCGTCTACTCGCCAACATGATCGCGCACCCCAACGTGGGCGCCGCGGTCATCGTTACCCTGGGTTGCAGCCCCCTGTGCGTGCAGGATCGCCTGCTCCGCAAGGCGCGGACCCTCACCGACAAGCCGATCCAGGCGGTGAGCGTCCAGGCCCTGGGGCGGGCGGCGGCCCTCGCCCGAGGCAAGGAGGCCGTTGCCGCTCTCTTGCCCGCGCTCCAGCGCGCCCGGCGCAGTCCTCAGCCCCTGGATGAATTGCTCCTGGCCGTTAAGTGCGGGGCCTCGGACCTTACCAGCGGTCTCTTCGCCAATACCGCCACCGGGCACGTCGCTGACCTGGTCCTCGACCAGGGCGGTTCCGTCGTCATCTCGGAGATCATGGAGTTTTTTGGTGCCGAAAAGGCCCTCAAGTCCCGCTGTCGCGATCAATCGGTCTGGCTCGACCTGCTGCGCCTCATCAAGACCAACGAGATGATCGGCAAGGCCGCCGCGGCCCTGGCGGAACAGGACATCCACTCAATGGAGTTGACCATGGGCAACATCGAGGCTGGTCTCTCCACCCAGGAGGAGAAGTCCCTGGGCGCGATACGCAAGATGGGCTTCAAGCATCCCATCGAGAACGTGGTGGGTTTCGCCGAGCGCCTCGCCGATGCCCGTGCCGGGCTCTATGTCATGGACGGGCCGGGTCAGGACTTGATCTCCGCCTCCGGGCTGGGCGCGACCGGCGCCCAGGCCATGATCTTCACCACTGGCATCGGCAATCCCCTGGGCAATGCCCTGACCCCGGTCATCAAAGTCACCGGCAACCGCGAGACCGCCGCCCGGCAGCCGGATTTCATCGACCTCTACATCCCCCTGGTGGAACTGCTCCAGCAGGGACTGTCGGCCCCGGCTGCCGCCCGCCAATGCCTGTGGGCCGCGGTCGTGATGGCCATCGAGGGACGGCCGACGCTTGCCGAGCGCAATCGTCACCGCGACTTTGCCAGCCGCGGCTATGCCATGGTGCAATAGTTTTACCGGGGAAGACGCAAGATCGATTGGCGGGGGCAGAGCTACGATGGACATCCACCAGGACAGCATTGGCGATCCGGCCCACTTCACCATGAGTGGTCGTCTCGACGCCCTGACCGCCGGCGCCCTGCGGGAGCACCTGGCAGCGGCCATGGAGACCGGCGCCCGCCATCTGGAACTCGATCTGGCGGCGGTGGATTTCATGAGTTCCGCCGGTATCCGCGTGCTCCTGCAATTTCATGTGCTTCTGGGGCGGATCAAGGGCAGTCTAGTAGTGGTAGCGGCCTCGCCCTTCGTGCGGGAGTTGCTGGAGATCGCTGGCCTGTATGATCTGCTGGTCAGAGAAGAGATGGCCCCGCCCACCCCGGCGGCCGTGGCCTTTCAGGTCCCGGAGATGCGGCTGATTGGTAGCCTGAACCCGCTCGAGCCCGGGGCGCGGCTGCGGATGACGCAGGTACCCCAAGGCGGTGGTCGCTATCCTTTTCCCGCCACCAGTTTCAGCCTGGGCTTTGGCACCCTTGGCCTGAGCGAACATCCGGCGGTCGCCACCGACTGCGGTACCCTGGTCGCTGCTGGGGGCTACGCCATCTATGCCTGTCCGGCTGCCGGCTATATCCCCGATTACATGATCCATGCACCGGAGTTCGTGTCGCGGCTCGATTTGCTTCAAGGGTGGCACTGCACCGGCGATTTTGCCTTCTTCCTCGACTTCGCCGGCACCGGCAGGGAAGGTGTTGGCCTCGATGCCCTGGGTCGCTATCTGCTCGACGCCACGGAAGAGGACGCCCTCGGTCTGATCCTGGTGGGCGAAGCTGGCACGGTGGCCGGGGAACGGTTGCGCCCTGACCCGGCAGGGGGTAACACGCCCCTGGCGGAACCCCGAAGCCTGGGAGAGAGCGCCCTTCTGGTAGCGGGTTGGGTCGGCCGTAAGGGCGGCGCCGGGCAGGTCGGGGCATGCCATGCCGCCGCCTTTCAGCCTGCCCCGTTACGCAAGGGGCCGCAGCGACTGACGGATGCGGTCACCGCCCTCTTCAATCAGCCTTTGGTCGAGGTACTCCGCCTCCTGCCCGCTACCCGGCTGAAACGTGGCGTGGCCTGGCTGGCACCCCTCGACCAGGATGGCTGACATCGTGGTGTGATAAGTGGGTTAACGGCCCGGCGGACGCGCTTGCATCTGGCCTGTGCGGCCCTCGGCGCGGTTTGCCTCGGCACCCGCCAGCCCTCACCGCCCGTGACGGGTGCCCGGATTTTTGGCGCACCCCGGCCCGGCGAGGCGGCTGCGGCCACCCGTCAGGGGGATGACCTGGATCTGGGTGGCGATGCGCTCCTTGAGGGTAGCGACGTGGGAGATGACGCCGATCAGCTTGCCCTCCTGGCGCAGGCCGGCCAGGGTGGCGAGGGCCGTGTCCAGGGCCTCCTCGTCCAGGGTGCCGAAGCCCTCGTCGAGGAACAGTGAGTCCACCCGCACCTTGCGGCTGGCCATCTGGGACAGGCCCAGGGCCAGGGCCAGGCTGACGATGAAGCTCTCGCCCCCGGAGAGGTTCTTGGTGGAGCGGACCTCGCCGGCCTGGTAATTGTCGATGACGGACAGCTCCAGCGGACGGTCGTCGTCGTGGATCAGCAGGTAGCGATCCGACATCTTCTGGAGCTGGCGGTTGGCGTGGCCGATCATCAGGCGGAAGGTCAGGCCCTGGACGAAGTTGCGGTATTTCTTGCCATCCGCCGAGCCGATCAGGTCGTGGAGCAGGTCCCAGCGCCGGCATTCGCGCCGTTGCGCCTCCAGGGCCTGGGCCCCCGCCTGCCGCCTTTCCTTGACCTGGTCATTGTCCTGGAGTCGCTGGCGCAGGCCGCCGATGGCGTGCAGCAGGGCCTTATGTTCCTCCTCCAGGGTGGTCCGGGTCGCCGTCAGCGCCTCCAGGGGGGCATCCGACAGCCGCTTGTCCCGTTCCCGGGCCAGGGCCTGCCCTGTGTCATCGGCGGCGCGGTTCAGAGCGGTGAACTGCTCCGCCAGGGCCTGGGCCTGGCGGGCCAGTGCCCTGCGCTCCTCCTCGGTCAGGCAGGCATGCTGAAAGTCCGTTTCATCGCGGAAGCCCGCTGACTGGAGCTGGGCGCGAAAGGCGCTCTCGGCGCTCTCCAGTACGGGCCCCCGCCGCTGGAGGGCGTGCTCCAAGGTCTCCAGCCGGGTTTGCAGCTCGGCGCGGGCCTGGGTGGCGGCGTTCAGGTTCCGGCGGCCGTCCTCCAGGGCCTGGGTGGCGGCATCGATGGCCTGGGCCAGGCGCCCCTCTTCCGCCGCCGGGTCCCGGTCGCCGAAGAGGTCGTAGCGCTCCCGGGCCAGGGCGTCCTGTTCCATGGCCAGGCTGTCATGCAGGGCCTGTTGCTGCTTGAGTACCTCCGCCGCCGCCTGAATCCGTTCCGCCTGCTGGGTGGTTCGGGCCTGGAGGCCGGCGATGGTCTGGTCCAGGCGGAGCTTGAGGTCCTCGCGGGTCTTGCGCTGGTCACGGCGGCTGATCAGTTGCGCCTGGAGCCCATCCAGATCGGCCATGACCAAGGGACCGAGGATGCCATAGGGTTGCAGGTCCTGGCTCAGGTCGGTGAGGGCCTGGTCGCGCTCTTCCCGCAAGTCTCTTGCCTCCCCCTGGAGCCGTGCCAGCTCCCGTTGGGCGGTCTCCCGTCGCAGCGCGGCGGTCTGGGCGGCGCCATCGGCCCTTTGGGCCGCGTCCTTGGCCTGGTCCCAGCGGTCGCGCAGATGGGCCAGGATCTTCTCCGCCGCCTCGGCGGTCGCCACTGTGCTGGTGGTTTGGTCCAAGGTCTGGCGGAGGTCTTCCTGTTGGCCTTGCCATTGGGCGATGAGTTCGGGCACAGCGGCCTCAGGGGACCAGTGGGGCAAGGGGTTCTGAGGTGATGATCCGGGCCAGGCAGGCACCAACGCCTCAAGGGTCTTCGCCAGCTCACGCTGGGCCTCAGCGCCGATGCGGGTCTGGCTGTCCCGCTCGCTGAGGATTTGCTGGCGGTCCTTGTCCAGACCGGCCTGGCGGATCTGAAGGCCCGTGATGGCGGCCGCCGTGACCTTGAGGGCCTCCTTGACCCCCTGAAGTTCCTGGCGGGTCTCATCCGGCACCGGCAGGTTCCCCACGGCGAAGGGATGCTCCAGGGCGCCGCACAGGGGGCAGGGTTCGCCGTCCCGCAACTGGTGGCGGGCGTCCGCTAGGCTCTGGATCTTCTCCAGCAGGCTGAGCTGGGTCTCCAGCAATTCCCGCTGTTTTTCCCAGCCCGCCA
>SBFV01000376.1 GCA_006227775.1 Gammaproteobacteria bacterium
CCCATGCACCTCCTGCCCCTGCGCATGAACGAATTGCCCCGGGACAAGGATGTGGTGCTCTACTGTCGCAGCGGGGCACGCTCCTACCATGCCTGTCTCTATCTGGCCCAGCAGGGTTTCGACAACGCCATCAACCTGCGGGGCGGTATCATCGCTTGGGCGCGCCACGGCTTCCCGATTGAGCCGGGCCGTCTGGCGTGACCAGCGGCGGCGCGCACCTCGGCGCGTTTGCCTTTTCATCGGGTTTGGCCTATAAACCGCCCAGCCGAATGCCCGAACCCTCATCTTGACCATAACCCTCGGAGATTTACATGGCAGCCTTCGATCAAGAACTCGACGCCAGCGGTTTGAACTGCCCCCTGCCCATCCTGCGTGCCAAGAAGACCCTGAATTCCATGGCCTCCGGCCAGGTGCTGCACATCATCGCCACCGATCCGGGTTCCGTGAAGGATTTCGACGCCTTCGCCAAGCAGACGGGCAACGAGTTGATGGAATCCAAGGAAGAGGGCGGTAAGTTCCATTTTCTGATCAAGAAGGCCTGATCCGCAGGCACCCACCCCTAACCCATTTCGAGAGGTCTGCCGATGGAACAGAAGAAGCTGGCGATCATCGCCACCAAGGGATCGCTGGACTGGGCCTACCCCCCCTTCATCCTCGCCTCCACGGCGGCGGCGCTGGGCTACGAGGTTCAGATCTTTTTCACTTTCTATGGTCTTCAGCTCCTCAAGAAGGACCTGTCCCTGGAAGTGACCCCCCTGGGCAACCCGGGCATGCCCATGCCCATGGGCATGGACAAGTGGTTCCCGGTCCTGGGTCTCGCCCTCCCCGGGATGCAGGCCATGATGACCTCCATGATGAAGGCCAAGATGAAGAAGAAGGGTGTGGCCAGCATCGAGGAATTGCGGGAGTTGTGCCAGGAGGCTGAGGTCAAGCTGATCGCCTGCCAGATGACCGTGGACCTCTTCGATCTGGATACCGCTGATTTCATCGACGGCGTCGAGTACGCAGGGGCCGCGGCCTTCTTCGAGTTCGCTGGCGAGAGCGATATTTGCCTCTATATCTGACGACCGGGGGCCGGGATTGGACCCTCCTCATCGGTATCGACGCCGCCCCCGGGCGGCGTTTCTTTGGTATGGCTTACCCGCCGCGGTCGTTTCACCTACGCCTTGCCTGTCCCGGTGGTTGCCCTAACCCCATATCCGCCGTTGCCGCTGTGTTCACCGCCTCTTCTCCGCGATTCTGACCATTAACTCCTTTTCCTTCACTGTTCTTCATGATATAAAAAGTTCTTATTTGCTCCTGACACGGCGGGGTGTCTATGGCGGATCGGCGACTGCAAGTCTTCCACACGGTGGCGCGCTTGTTGAGCTTTACCAAGGCCGCCGAAACCCTGCACATGACCCAGCCAGCGGTGACTTTCCAGGTTCGCCAGTTGGAAGAGCACTTCAACACCCGGCTCTTCGACCGCACCCATAACCGCATCAGCCTTACCGCCGTTGGAGAACAGGTCCTGGCCTACGCGGATCGGATTTTCGAGCTCTACGCCGAGATGGAAAACTCGGTGCGGGAATTGACCGGGGAGATCAGTGGCGCCCTGACCATCGGCGCCAGCACCACCATCGCTGAATACATGCTCCCGACCCTGTTGGGGGATTTCAAGGAGAAGTATCCTGAGGTCACCATCCACCTGAAGGTCGCCAACAGCGAGGGTATCGTCTCTCTGGTGGAGAGCAATACCATCGACTTGGGCGTGGTGGAATCCACCGTCACCAATAAGAATCTGGCGGTGGAGGTCTGCAAGCGCGATCACCTGGTCGGCATCGTGCCGCCAAATCACCCGCTCGCGACGGAGTCCTCCGTCAAATTTGTCAGACTTCTGAAATATCCCTTCATCTGTCGGGAAGAAGGTTCCGGCACCCGGGGGGTGATCAGCGAGTATCTGGATCAGTTTCCCGAGTGCGAGGGGGCGCTGAAGATGGCCATGGAACTAGGCAGCCCGGAAGCGGTCAAGGGGGCGGTTGAGGCCGGCATGGGCGTTTCAGTGGTGTCTCGTGCGACGATCCAGAAGGAACTGCGCCTCGGCACCTTGGTGGCGGTGGAACTGGACCCTCCTTTGGAACGGCCCTTCTCCTTTGTCCACCAGAAGCAGAAATTCCGGCTGCGGGTGATGGAGGAACTCCTTGAGTTCGCCCGCGCCTACTGCGAGGAACATCCGGGCTAATCGTCAGGAGGGGGCACGCCACCCCCCTTGATGATGGAAGAGGCCGCTGAGTTCTTTCGTCCTAACTGACCGGATCAGCCTCCCCGGGCCGAGGCCCCGCCCTCGGGGTCCTAAGCGGTCACCGCGGGCGCCATCCGCCGCTGGCCGGAGGCTTGCTCAGAGTCTCTCGGAAGTGTCTGGGTCGGTACGGCGGCGATGCCGAGACTACTGCCCATCCCCCCCTAGCCATCCACCCACCCATCCCTACCCCGCCTGCCGGAACCTGTCCGATGCTGACATCCCCCCTGCCGCCGAGCGATGAGCGCCATCTGACCCGGGTCTATCGTGGCCTGGACGCCGAGTCCCGCCGGACCCTGCTGCGCTTCGCGGATTTTTTGTGGTCCGAGTTGGAACGACGCGGCCGTGGTGCCGGTGACGAGTCTCCTTCCACCACTGGCCCGGCGGAACCCGATACGATTACCCGACCCGCCCAGGAAACGGTGGTCGGTGCCATCAAGCGATTGTCCCTGAGTTACCATATGCTGGATCGCCGCCGAATGCTCGATGAGACATCGAGCCTCATGGCCGCCCATGTCCTCAATGGCCGCCCCGCCCGGGACGTGATCGACGACTTGGAGGCGCTCTTCGCCCGCCACTATGACGCCTACCGGAATCGTTTCGGTAGCTGAACTCAATCAGGACCCCTCTCGCTATGCAGGTCATCACCGACTGGTTTCGGCGGTATTTTTCCGATCCTCAAGTCGTCTTTCTGGCCGCCGCCCTGCTGGTGGGCTTTGCCGTGGTCCTTTCGATGGGCTACATGTTGGCCCCTGCCCTGGCGAGTATCGTCATCGCCTATCTGCTGGAGGGGCTGGTTTCCTACTTTCAGCGTTTCGGCTGGCCGCGCCTGGTCGCGGTCCTGGTGGTTTATATCGTGTTCGTGGTCTTCGTGATCACCCTCCTCTTCGGGGTCATTCCCGTGGTATCGCGCCAGGTGACGGACCTAGTGCAGCAGATGCCCTCCATGATCTCCTCCGGACTGGTCTTTCTCACCCAGTTGCCGGAACGCTACCCGGAAGTGATCTCCCAGGATCAGGTGCAACAGGTCATCGGCACTATCCGCTACGAGATCACCAGTTTCGGCCAGCGGGTCCTGTCATGGTCCCTCGCCTCGGTGGTAGGCTTCATCACCATCCTGGTCTATCTGATCCTGGTGCCCCTGCTGGTGTTCTTCTTCCTCAAGGACAAGGACCTGATCATCGCCTGGTTCATGAATTACCTGCCCAAGCACACCCGCATTGCCGGTACCGTCTGGCATGACGTCGACCGGCAGATCTCCAATTACGTCCGGGGCAAATTCTGGGAAATCCTCATCATCTGGGCCGCGTCCCTGGTCGCCTTCCAACTGTTGGGGCTCAATTACGCCATGCTGCTTGCCTTGCTGGTGGGGCTGTCGGTGATCATCCCCTTTATCGGGGCATCAGTGGTGACCATCCCGGTGCTCCTGGTAGGCTGGTTCCAATGGGGCTGGTCCGGCGAGTTCGCCTGGATGGCCGCCGTTTATTTCATCATCCAGGCCCTGGACGGGAATGTCCTGGTCCCCCTGCTCTTTTCCGAAGTGGTCAATCTCCATCCGGTGGCCATCATCGTGTCCATACTGGTCTTCGGTGGGCTCTGGGGATTCTGGGGTGTATTCTTCGCGATTCCCCTGGCGACCCTGGTCCAGGCGATCCTGACCGCCTGGCCCAGATCGAACGGCGAGAGCGCCGAGACCTGATGGCCATCGGGCTTGGGTACCGGCCCCTGGCCTTAAGTCCATGCCTGAAGGGCTGGCCCCTCTGGCGATCCCTCCACCTCATCGGCCCCAATCCCTCCCGGTTCTCCACGGCCCTATTGCCATGCGCTCCCTCTCCCTCGCCCGTTTCCTCTTCTGGTTCCTCCTTTTTCTGTTGCTGGCCCTGTCGCTGCGGCCCTGGGTCGAGGATCTGCTGATCGGTTTTCGCGCCGAGCCACGCGCCATCGCCCCGCGGGGGGATCTGGCGGCGGATGAACAGACCACCATCGCCATCTTCGAGGCCTCGACGCCAGCGGTGGTCTATATCACCACCACCACCCGGGTCCTGGATCTCTGGACCCGGGATATCACCGAGATCCCCCGTGGTACCGGCTCCGGCTTCATCTGGGACGATCAGGGGCACATCGTCACCAACTACCATGTCATCGAGGGGGTTCGGTCCGCCCAGGTGGGGCTCTGGGATCAACGCAGCTACGAGGCGGACATCATCGGCGCCAGCCCCGAACACGACCTGGCCGTACTGCGCATCCGCATTCCGACGTCGCGACCGACACCCCTGCCCCTTGGCACCAGCAAGGATCTGCGCGTTGGGCAAAAGGTGCTGGCCATCGGCAATCCCTTCGGCCTCGACTATACCCTCACCACCGGCGTGATCTCGGCATTGGATCGCACCATCTCCGGGGAACAGGGCCAGTCGATCCAGCACCTGATCCAGACCGATGCGGCCATCAACCCCGGGAATTCCGGCGGGCCCCTGCTTGACAGCGCCGGGCGTCTGATCGGCGTCAACACCGCCATCTACAGCCCTTCCGGGGCCTTTGCTGGCATCGGTTTCGCCGTGCCGGTGGATACGGTCAACCGGGTGGTGCCGGAGCTGATCGCCCGGGGACATTTCCAGCGCCCCAGTCTGGGCATCAAGGCGGACGACGCCATCAGCGGCCGCATCTTGGACCAACTGGGGTTGGAAGGGGTGCTGGTGTTGCGGGTGGAGCCCGGCTCAACGGCGGAGGCGGCGGGTCTGCGGGGGACCAAGGCCGAGCGGGGGGGAGCCATTACCCTGGGGGACATCATCCTGGCGGTAAATAGCCAGCCGGTAAAAAGCCTGAAAGAGCTTTCCGACCTGCTGGAACGCCAGCAGGTCGGGGATCAGGTCAGTCTCACCATTGATCGCGGTGGACGGCCCCTGGAGTTGACCGTCACCTTGCAGGGGCGGCGCGGGCTATGATCAGAGGCCGCACATCCCCGCAGGGCAGCAGCCCCCCGTGCCGCAAGCGGGGGGCGCCACCCCGCTCCCCAGGCTGCTTTTGGAGATGAGGTTGCCACCGGTGGCCAGACGGTGGACCGGGGATTCCGCTGGGGTCTCCCCGGGCTCGACCCCCGCCCGGGCACAGAGATCCCCCCAGTTGGCGATGGTTTCGCTCATGCGATGGCTGACCTCGACCACCCGGCCATTGACGTCGCAACGATAATCGTAGGTAGGCATTGGATACTCCTTGAAATATCAGGAATGGCTGATATTCCGATTATATCGGTGGGCTGGAAGCTGGCAAGCCAGCAATTCGTGCGGCTTCTCGGCCCGGATTCTTCCTGGCGATCGCCCAAGTGCTCAAGCTGAAATGCGCCGGACGGCCAGGTGGCGGTCACTCACGACCACGGCCTCCAGGTCCGGGAGCCCGGCCGCGTCGAGTTGCGCCTGGATCTCCGCCGGCTCGTAGGCGGCGAAGAGGGCGGCGCGGAAATCCTCTTGCAGGCTGGCGGGGAGTTCGGGGGCGTAGGTGGCGACCAGGGATTCGAGCCAGCCAGGGGAAGGGGGACGCATCAGGTCCATGACCAGGATCGGCGCTCCGGGTTTGAGGGTCATCCGGATGGCGCGCCACAATTGCTGGGGATCATCAAGGCGGTGGAGCAGATCCGAGGAGAGGGCCAGGTCATAGGCGCCTTGTGGCAGGCTGGCGGAGGCGAGACCGAAGGGGAGAACGCGGCAGCGACGCGCGATGCCGGGCAGGGCCTCCAGGGCACCCTGGAGGGTCTCCAGCCGGGCGGGACTAGGATCGACAAGGTCACAGCTCGCCCTGGGCCAGGCCTTGAGAAAACCGATAGGGGTTGGGCCTGGCCAGCCGCCCAGGGCCAGGGCATGCTTGTCCTCCAGATCCCCCCGTTGCAATTCCCGCAACAGGCGGAGGAAGAGGGAATCGGTCTCGGCGTGGTCAGCGTTGGCCCAGCTCTGGACCAGCCGCCGTTCCTCTGCATGCCCTTGTGGGGGTAGGGGGCGGCGTTTCACGCGCCTGGTCCCTCGGGACTGGAGCGGGAGCGGTGGTACCGGGATGGGGCGCACCAGTAGCCAGAGGTGATGCACCAGTACTGGAATGGGATGCGCCGGTGCCAAGACCGGACGGACTGACGTTGGGAGAGGGGTACGTTCCGGTGACGAGGCTGGTCGTGCCGGTGACTTGAGAGTACGCACCGGTGCGGGGGGGAGGCGGGGTGTAGCGCCTGGCCAGCGCTTGTCATGGCAGCAAGACCTCCCCAGCGAAGAGGCTGGCTACCGTCTCGCGATGCCGGACCAGATGAACCTCGTCGCCGTCGACCATGACCTCGGCGGCGCGGGGACGGCTGTTGTAATTGGAGCTCATGGTGAAGCCATAGGCGCCACTCCCCCGCACTACCAGCAGGTCCCCGGGGGCCAGGGCCAGATCCCGGCCCTTGCCGAGGAAGTCGCCGGTCTCGCATACCGGGCCCACCAGATCCCAAGGGGCGCGCGCCCCACCGTCATTGCGCTCCGCGGGGATGATGTCCTGGATGGCCTGGTAGAGGGCGGGACGGACCAGGTCGTTCATGGCGGCATCGACGATGGCGAAGTGCTTGAGACCCGTATCCTTGAGGTACTCCACCCGCGTCAGCAGGACCCCGGCGTTGCCGGCGATGGCGCGACCCGGCTCCAGCAGGATCTCGTAGTGGCGGCCCTCCAGGAGATCGTCCAGGGCGCGGGCATAATCGGCCGGCTCTGGGGGGGTCTCGTGGGTGTAGCGGATGCCCAGGCCACCGCCAAGGTCGAGATGCTCGATGGGGATGCCGAAACGTTCCAGCCGGTCGGCCAGTTCCAGGACCCGTGCCAGGGCGTCGAGGAAGGGCGACAGCTCGGTGAGCTGGGAGCCGATATGGCAATCGATGCCGGCGACGCGCAGGTGAGGGCTGGCGGCGGCGCGCTCGTAGACCCGGTCAGCGGCGTGGATGTCGATGCCGAACTTGTTCTCGCGCAGGCCGGTGGAGATGTAGGGGTGGGTGCCGGCGTCCACGTCCGGGTTGACGCGGATCGATACCGGGGCTACGACCCCCAGGTCGGCGGCGATCCCCTCCAGACGTTCCAGCTCGGCCGCCGACTCCAGGTTGAAGCAGCGGATGCCGACCTCCAGGGCGCGGCGCATCTCCTCCGCGCGCTTACCCACGCCAGAAAAGATGACCTTGCCCGGGTCGCCCCCCGCCGCCAGCACCCGCTCCAGTTCGCCCACGGAGACGATGTCAAAACCCGAGCCCAAGCGGGCCAGGATATTGAGCACCGCCAGGTTGGAATTGGCCTTGACGGCGAAACAAATGAGATGGGCATGCTGGCCGAAGGCGGTGTCGAAGGCCAGCCAATGGCGCTCCAGGGTGGCGCGGGAGTAGACATAGCAGGGGGTGCCAAAGCGTTCGGCGATATTGGCGACCGGCACCTCCTCGGCGTAGAGGCGGTGTTCCCGATATTGGAAATGGTCCATGGGGGGTGACTAGCGGATGGGGGGTGGCAGGGGCTCGGGACCCGGGATTTCGGCCGGGGCGGCGGCCTTCGCCGGTTCCTCAATTCCCTTGGCGGTCGCCGTTCCCCGGATCTGATCCTCAGGTAGGTAAAGGGGGCCCTTCTGGCCGCAGGCGGCGATCATCTGGCCGATTCCCAGGATGATGACAAGGATCGTGAATATCTGGCGGGCCCAGCAAAGCATGGGTGATGATTCCGGTTGTGGGGGTGGGGAGAGGCGTACGCCACCAGGCGGGTTAAAGGGTATCCGTCCGGGATGGCTCCACCGGCCTCCGGATGGAGGATGGCTTGCGGGACCCTTTGACGGCCGTAAGGCTCGGGGCCTCCCGGCGCTTGTCGAGGAGGTGGTAGAGGCTAAGCAGGGGGTGGCGCCACAGCATGCGGGGACCCGCGTAACGCATCACCGCCTTGACCCGCTCCCGTTGGGTGGTGCTGTAGCAATGCACCTGACAATGATTACAAGCGGGTTTGTCCTCACCGAAAGGGCAATTGGCCAGGCGTTGCTCCGCGTAATCCAGCAACTGGATGCAATCCTCGCAGAGCTGGCCGCGCTGGCCATGGTGGTCGCGGCAATAGATGGCCATCATCGCGGCCAGGGTATGCCTTTCCCGGACCAAGCGGGGACCCAATGCCTGGCCTGGCGCGACGTCGAAGATCATGGCGCGCGATCGAGGAAATGGAGTTGATCCCCGGCGGCGAGGGGGCGGACGATGGGTTTGAGGGTGGCGAGTTCCGCCGCCAGATCCGCCTTGGCGGTCGCCGCCGCCGTTGCGTCCGGGTACAGCCCGTAGAATACCGCGTACCAGGGTCGGCCACCGCGGCTCTCAATCCGGAAATAGACCCGCGCCGGCATGTCCTCCCGTTGCGCGAAGCGCCGGACGTCCTCCAGGTCGCGGAAGGTGATCAGTTGCACTGCCTGCCTGCCCTCCTCCAGGACGAATGGCTGCTCGGCCTGCACCTGCTCCACCTCCGCTACCTGGTCGCCAGCCGCAACCGAAGTACCGGTGCCAAGGGAAGGGGGCTCCAGAGTAGGGCCGGTGGCTGGTGCCGGGGGCTGGGCCTCGGGCTGATCGCCAGGGGCCGGGGTGGTGGGATGGTCACCGGCCTTGTGGTGGGTGGTTAGCGATTGCTGGTCCCTTTCCCCATCCTCGCTGCCCACCACGGTGGCTAGGGTCTCGGCCGGGTTGGCGCTGCTCCCCTCCCCGGGTTGGTCGGAAGGGGTGCCCTCTTCGGGGGCGAAGGATTTCTGCTCTAGGGGCAGATTGGCTGAGGCGAGGATACTGGCTAGGCTGTCCCGCAGTTGGAGCATGTCTTTGCCGAGCCGCTCCTGGGCCTTCTGGAGGTCCTCGACCTTCTTCGCCAGATCGGCATCAGCCGTTTCAAGGGCCTCGACATCTTCCCGTAGGTCAGGAGAGGGCTCCGGCGGAGGGGCCGTCTTACTGGCCAGGGTCTCTTCCAGACCCTTGAGACGGTTGGCCAGATCGTTGACGCCCGACTGGCGGGCTTCAACCTTCTCGTTCAGGTCCCCGGACAGGCGGGAAACCGCCTCGTCCAGTTGACCAAGGCGTTTGTCGAGGGGCGCCGTATCGATTTCCGACAGGCGGGCCACCGCCTCCTGGATGCCAGTCAACTGATCGCTGATCTCCACCTTGGTGGCATCGGCCTGCATGTAGTTGAAGACCGGGGCGCCAATGGCGATCACTAAAGCCAGGAGAATGAGAAGTGTGGTCGCCAGGGTCCGGCGGCGCAGGTCGTCGTCGATCTCATCGCGTTGAGCGTCCAGGGCGCGGCGGACCTCGATCCCTGTGCGGCGGCGATCGTCATCGACGTCCGCGATGCGCCCGATCAGGGCTACCTCGATATCGCGGACTTTGTTGCTCAAGGCATCCAGGGCCTGATCGAGGCTGACCTGGCGATCTTGCGCGTGCATCACCGCAGGGTTCGTCTCCGCGCTGGACGCCAAGGTCCCGGATGGTTCTCCGGCGGCGGCATGGGTTGGAACCGCGGGGGAGGGGCTGGGTGCTGCGGCTGCTTGTTCCATGGGGTGGCGGCTCCCGTTGCTCAGGATAGGATGTAGTCAGCTTAGATGGCTAGCCGGTGCAAATCCCGTTTCGGATCCAAACCGCGAATTGACCTGCGCCAGGCTAGCTATCAATGATCCCCCAGCCAGCGCGGGATTCCAAGAGGAAACCACGACCTGGTAGGCTTTCGACGGCGCTGTCCATCACGCATCGATGCGCGGTGTTACCCCTCGCGAATCGGTCCGTTGGCTATCGGGGGGTTGATCAGCTTTCCCAGATGACGTTTTTCCCCCGTTCCGCCGCCTTGGTCAGGAGGTCGATCAGGGGCAGGGCGCGATTCGCCAGGCTCACGTGGCGACCGGCCCCCTCCTCATCCTGGGACTGGCGTACACCGGCCCTTGGCGCCGGGTCCAGGGAATCGTGGGGGTGCTCCGCGACCGCGGCCTTGAGCCGCTCCAGGGCGACGGGGATGTCCAATGCCAGCAGGGCGCCGGGCACCCGGCCGCTCTGGCCCATGAGTTTAAGCAGGGTCAAAGCCACATCGCCAAACATGATGATGTCGGCGTGGGCATCGGTTTTGAAAGTGACCAGCATGAGGTGTCTCCGAAAAATTTCCTTACCGATGTCTCTATTATCCGCACGCCGGGGGCAGTCGGCATCCGCCGGCGGCATCGGATTGTCCGTCCCTACCCTTGATATGGCAGGGACCTGACACCCGAAATCGGCGTGTTAGGGGTGTCAATGGGTATAAAATCCCGCCTTGATGCACGCCCCCCGGCCAGCGACCAGCATTTGCGGGCCGCCGGGGTAACGACGAACCCTTCGATGGAATCGCCCATGAAAAATTCCCGCGCCCTCCGGACCAGCTTTCTGACCGTCCTTGGTGTCCTTGGACCGCTGCTGGGCCTCACCGGGTTTCCAGGCCTGGCGGGGGCCGAGATTCCCGCCGCGCCCGTCATGACCCTCTATAAATTCAACGGCCCCCGTAGCATGCCCTATTACGATGCCGACGACTTCGCCCGGCGCGGTCCCATGTCCCCGGCGGGCCAGCTCACCCAGGGCAGTTCCATCATCCCCTGCCTGGTGATCCGCGGTGGCAAGCCCCTGACGGATGCCAGTGGTACCCCCTACGTCGGCTTCGAGATCGTCGTCGATGTCCTCAAGGCCGGGCCGGAGGCGAGCGAACGCTTCAAGCAGGCCCTGAGCAAGCGTCAAGGCCTCCGGGTCCAGAACCACCACTGCCCACCGGGCGTCGATCGGGTCATCAGCGTCCGCGATCTCTATGCCTTGACCAAGGCCCCGGCCTTCGACCCCCCCCGCGCGGGCGGAGGTTCCGGCCGCGGTGGGGCTGATGGCGGTGCCAGCAAGCTGGATCGTCTGGTGCGAGGTTTTCACAATTCCTCTTATTGCGAAGAGGTCAACGCCAAACTGGTCGGTCGGCGCGTCGCCCTGGAGAAGGCCTGGGAACGTTACATCGCCGCCAACACGGGCGATGTCTCCGCCGCGGATCTTAAGCGCGCCATGCAGCTCGACTATGTCATGCGCACCGCCCTGTTCGAGGCTCACCTGGGCCGCGGCTGCAACGCCTATGGCGCCTGCGAGCGCAACATCATCGCCCTCTCCCTGCGCAACCGCGTCATCGGCCAATGTCGCCGGGACCAGGGCTGTCGCTACCCCGGGGATTATCAGGGTGCCGCTTCGTCCGTCTCCCAATACAACATCTGGGACGAGTATCTCACCCAGGTCTCCGGGCTCACCTCCTGTTACCTGCGGGATGACATCGGCGGCAGCGGAAACGCCCGCAGCGGCGCCTACTACGACAAACTCCAGACCATGCACGGCCAGAGCCTGGCCGACTTCGAGCGTATCCTCTTCGGCGATGACCGAGACCTGCGCGAGCTCTTCCCGGACAATTCCCTCACCGATCTGCTGGGCCTGCGCAACTATTATCACGCCCCCGCCATGGGCAAGTGCTTCCCCGGACACCCGGAGGCAGAGTACATGAGCGGTGCCATCGCCCGAAAGGGGGATGACTTCGCCCTCATCGCCAACACCCGCGTCCAGTTGGAGGGCAAGGTCGGGGATGGCTACCGCTTCCGCGAGTTCCTGGTCACCGAAGACGAGGACGCCGACCGCATCAGACTTGAGGACAATTACCCAGGTTTCATCCTCGACGGCCGCAAGGTCAGCGGCAAGCCCCCGGCCTCCTGTCCCCCTTACGGTATCCCCGCTGGCTGCCGCCAGTCCAAGATCGGACGCTACCGCAAGGTCCCCTCCTGGCTGGCCGAGGGCAAGCCACTCGAGCTTAAGTGCCGGATTCAGGATCGCGGCGAGAACTGCCAGGCTTCACCCAGTACCCGGACCATCAGCGTCGGCGGGGTTTGCGATACCCAGATGCGGCCCGTGGCCCATGTGGACTGACACCGAGACGGGTACCGCGGTCCGGCAGAACGGGGCTGAGCGGGAGGGCGGTGACCTTGCTCTATGACATCTTCTTTTCTGGCGAACTGCTGCCGGGAGCTGGCCCGGCGGAGGTGAAGACCCGACTCCAGAGCCTATTCAAGCTCTCGGATGAAGTGGCCCGGCGCTTGTTTAGCGGCCAGACCCTAGCCCTCAAACGGGGGCTGGATCCGACCCGGGCGGAGCGATTGCGATGGATCTTTCAGGAAGCCGGCGCGGTGGTCTGGTTGGTCGAGCAAGCGCCGTTATCCCGCGAGGACCAGGGGGGGCTGGCGGAGCAATCGCCGGTGCCCCACTTGGACGTGGCACCACCCGGGTCCGCTTGCTGGTCCCTGACGCCGGCGGATGATCCGCTGCCCCTGGAGCCGGACCCGGCTCATCCTCTCCCGGTGGTCGACATCAGCGGCCTGCGCTTGATTACCACATCGGACTGGAGCCTGGCGGATTGCGACCGGCTGCCGCGACCAGCCAGGGTGCCTGATATCAGTCATCTGCGCATCCTGGAGCCGGAGGAACATCCATGAATGAGTATTTTCCGCACCTCGTCGTCGGCGCTGGCATCAGCGGCCTGGGCCTGGCCTATTACGCCGCGCGCCGGGGCGTACGGACCCTGGTACTGGAGGCGGAGCCCCGGTTCGGCGGCTGTATCCGCAGCCTGACCCTCCCCGGTTGCGGCGACTTCTGGGTGGAGGCCGGTGGCCACACCGGCTTCAACAGCTACGGCCACCTGCTGGATATCCTGGCCGATCTGGGGATGATGGGACGCCTCACCCCCAAGGCGAAGGTGGGCTATAGCCTCTGGCGGGGCGGGCAACGTCACCGCGTCCTTTCCGCCCTGCATCCTCTGGAGCTTATCTTGTCCCTGCCGCGCCTGTTCACGGCCAAGGCCAGAAAGCCCGAGTTGAGCGTCCGCGATTATTACGGGGCTGGCCTGGGGGCGAGGAATTATCGGGATCTCTTCGGTCCCGCCTTCAGCGCCGTCCTCTGTCAGCCCGCGGACGATTTTCCCGCGGACTTCCTTTTCCGCCCCAAACCCCGGCGCAAGGAGGTGATGCGCGCCTTCACTCTGCCCCGGGGGTTGGCGGAGATCCCTCATGCCCTCGTCGGGCGATCCGGCGTAGAGGTATGGACGAGTCAACGCCTGGTGGAGGTGCGTTGGGATGGCAAGGATTTCCGCTTGCGGCTGGAGGATGGCCGCGAACTGGCCTGCGCGACCCTCAGCCTCGCAACCCCGCCGGATGTAGCCGCGCGTCTGCTCAGGCCCCTGGTGGCGGCATCCCCATCACCAGGGGTAGGTTACCTGGACCCGGATGGCCTGGCTGCGATCGCCGGTATCGGCATGAGCGAAATCGAGACCCTGAGCCTCTGCGTCCCGACAACGGCCTTGGGTCACCTCAAGCCGACCGCCGGGCTCATCGCCGTGGACGATGCCTTCAACGCCATGGTGGCGCGGGACTATCTACCCGATCCAGCCTATCGCGGTTTCAGCTTCCACTTCCGTCCCGGCGAGTTGGATGCCCAGGGTCAGGTGGCGCGGGCCTGCGTCGCGCTGGGTATTGAGCCGCGGGTCATCGCTGGCTGGATACAGGTTCACAATCGCCTTCCCGCCCTGCGGGCGCGCCATAGGGCACGGGTGGCCCGTATCGACGCCGCCCTGGCCGGTACCCGGCTGGGAATCACCGGCAACTGGTTCCAGGGAGTTTCCATCGAGGATTGCCTGACCCGCAGCCAGGAGGAATGCGAACGCCTCTTCACCTGAAAACTGGGTGTGGTGATGGTCGGTTGTTTTTCGCCCTGCATGTCGGTTTCCGGTCGGACCCGAGGATCCGGTAGAGCCTCAAATTGCTCTTTGATCTCATACTTGCAATATTGGTAAAGTGAAAATGAATGCCAGGAGGAATCCGGTATGGGTAAAGTGATTCTGGTTGTCGGTCTTATCGCCGGTCTGTTGGCCGGTTCGGCCGGGGCTGAAGAGGTGATCGGCAGCGTCAGTACCCGCTTCAAGATACTCGGCCCCAACGATAAGGTGGTGGTCGAGGTCTTCGACGACGAGGATGTGCCCGGGGTGGCCTGCTATCTCAGTCGGGCCAAGACCGGGGGCATTTCTGGCGCCGTGGGGGTGGCGGAAGACACCTCGGATGCCTCCATCGCCTGCCGTCAGATCGGGCCCATCAAGCTGAGCGAAGAGATCCGCTCGGGCAAGCTGGACGGGGAAGAGGTCTTCAAAAAGCGCACCTCCCTCATATTCAAATCCATGCAGGTGGTGCGGTTCTTTGATCCCAGGCGCCAAGTGCTGGTGTACCTGACTTACAGCGACCGCATCATCGAGGGGTCCCCCAAGAACAGCATCTCCGTTGTGCCGATCCAGCCCTGGACCGGGGCGGAGAGCCCGGCCGCCAAGTGATGAGGATGGGGGGCAGGTCCTCCGGGCTGGTGACTGGACTCCCCCGCACTGGCATCGGTGAAGACGGATACTCGCGACGTTTATGACGAGCATCTCGATCTCCAGCCGTGAGCCGACTGGCTGCCGGCCAAGGTGACAAACCCAGGCCGGCCGGATCAGCCTCAGACCAGGACCAGATTGTCGCGGTGGATGAGTTCGGCCTCGTTCAGATAACCAAGAATAGCCTGGAATTTTGCGCTCGGCTGGCCCAGGATACGTGAAGTCTCTTGGGCGTCGTAGTTGACCAGACCCCGCGCCACCTCCCGGCCATCCGGGTCTAGGCAGGCGACCACCTCCCCGCGGGCGAAGGCACCGCGGACGGCAGTGACCCCCACCGCCAGTAGGCTGGTGCCCTGGGTACGCAAGGCGCGTACCGCCCCCCGGTCAAGGGTCAGTTGGCCCCGCACCACCAGATGCCCCGCCAGCCATTGCTTGCGCGCCGCCTGGGCCTCCTGAACCGGGGTCAGCAGGGTACCCACCCTCTCGCCGGCCCGGAGTCGGGTGAGTACCTCGGCGCCTCGGCCAGGGGCGATGACGGTGGGAGTACCGGAGCGGGCCGCCAGGCGCGCCGCCCGGACCTTGGTGACCATGCCGCCCAGCCCCAGGCCGCTGGCGCTGCCGCCGGCCACGGCGTCCAGCAGGGGGTTGTCGACGCGGGTCTCGGGGATGAGGCTGGCCGCGCTGGAAAAGCGGGGGTCGCGGTCGAAGAGGCCATCCTGATCGGTGAGCAGTACCAGCAGATCGGCTTCGATCAGGTTGGCCACCAGGGCCGCCAGGGTGTCGTTGTCGCCGAAGCGCAGTTCGTCCGTGGCCACCGTATCGTTTTCGTTGATGACCGGGATGACGCCCAGGGTCAACAGGGTGCGCAGAGTGGTGCGGGCATTGAGGTAGCGGTTGCGATCCACCAGGTCATCGCGGGTCAAGAGCACCTGGGCTGTACGCAGACCGCGTTGATCGAAGCAGTCCTCGTAGGCGCGGATCAGGCCCATCTGACCCACGGCGGCGGCGGCCTGGAGTTCGTGCAGTGTCTGGGGGCGGCGTTTCCAGCCCATCCGGGCCATACCCTCGGCCACGGCGCCGGAAGAGACCAGCACCAAGTCCGCGCCACCCCGGCGCAGGGCGGTCATTTGATCCACCCAGGGGGCCAGGACGTCCCGGTTCAGACCCTGTCCATCGCTGGTGAGCAGGGCGCTGCCGATCTTGACCACCCAGCG
>SBFV01000197.1 GCA_006227775.1 Gammaproteobacteria bacterium
CCGGCCCCCATTCCTGTTGCACCCCCCCTTCCCGGGGTAGACACCGCCGCCATGCCCTCGCCCAATTGCCTGCGCCGGGAGCCCCAGCGGGTATTGAAGACCCTGCTTTTCGCCGATCTGGTCGGCTTCAGCAAACTGCGGGAGGAGGAACTGCCGGGCTTTTGGGACTACCTGGCCCAGATCCAGCGGCGCCTGGGCCAGATCAGCACCCCACCGGACCTGGTGGAAAGCTGGGGGGACGCCCTCTATGTGGTCATGTCCAGCGCCCGTGCCCTGCTGCGCCATGCCTTCGTCCTTCAGGACAGCTTCAGTCGCCTGGATCCCCGCCTCCACGGTTTGCCGGAACATCTGAGTCTGCGCATTGGTCTCCACGCGGGACCCGTCTATACCGGCCAGCACCCCCTGACCGGTCGCCCAATCGTCTACGGCAGTCATGTTTCCCGCACGGCCCGCATCGAACCCATCGCCCTGCCGGGCAAGGTCTACGCCTCCCAGCAATTCGTCGCCTTGCTGACCTCGGAGGAGACGGCGAACGCCGCCACCCTGGGACCCCGGGGGCAGACTGCCTCACCCTGGTATGCCTGCGAATACCTGGGCTACCAGCCGCTGGCCAAAAACTATGGCAAGATGCCGGTCTATCACCTGCTACCCTGAGGCGAAACCTTCTGGCCACCGCCCCCAGCCCCTCGTCCAGACGATAACCAGGGTGCCGCCGCCAGTCAGAATGATCAATCGCATTGAATCGAACCGCGCCGAAGGTTCGCCGTTATTTAGACCGGTATCCAATGGGCGGACCCTTTGACATCCTCGACCAGCTCAGGGCCAGGCTTCACGCCCACGCTCCTAAGCTCCCCCGATCCTCCCTCGAAGGCATGGTCTCCCTGGTACTGAGCCTGCCGGAAGCCCCGGCCCAGGCGCCATCCCTCAGTGGCGCCCAATTCCACTTCCGCCACCCCCACCGGGAGGAAATGCAGGTCGGGTACGGCATTGCCGCCGAATGGCGGGCCTGGGGCGGCGATCGCCTGGGCATCCTGCGCGACCAGGCCCGTGAACTGAGATCCACCTGGCACCTGATCGATCCGGAAGCCACTTCCTGCCATCCTTTCGCCCTGCTGGGATTTGCCGCCCGCCCCGCCGTCTCCCCGGCTACCAGAGGCCAAGACTTACCCAACGCCCTGTTACGGGTGCCGGAAATCGCCCTTCGCGCCCACCCGGGCCGCGCCGCCCTGATCCTCAACGCCTTCCTGCCCGCGTCGACCACCGCCCTCCTGGCCCGCTGGTTAGCCCTGATCCAGGAAGTGGTTCCAGCCCTATACCAGCCTCCCCCCAAACCCCTCCCGGCATCCGCGCTCCGTCGCGAGCTGGAAACACCCACCGCCAAGGGCTGGCACTACCTGCTCCGCCGGGCCCTCGACCGGATCGACAACCAGGATTTCCAGAAGGTCGTCCTGGCCCGCCGGCTACGTGTCACGGGCAGCCGGCCCTTCGATATTACTCGCCTGCTGGCGACCCTTTCCACCAGCTACCCTTCCTGCCAGATCCTCAGCATCCGCCATGGCGAGCGCACCTTCGTCGCCGCCACCCCGGAGCGACTGCTGAGCCTGCATGGCAACCGGGTGGAGGTGGACGCCCTCGCCGGCACCTCCTCCCGTGCCGCCGAGGCCGGCCGCGATGGCGCCCTGGCCCAGGCCCTGCGTTGCTCCGCCAAGAACCTCCATGAACATCGCCTGGTCATCGAGGCCATCCGCGACGCCCTGGCGCCAGTCGCCGCCCGCATCGACATCCCCGCGGAACCGGACATCATGCGTCTCGCCAACGTCCATCACCTCTGGACCCGCATCGGCGCCCGTTTCGAGGGTTCCATGGACGTCTTCACCCTGGCCGAACTGCTCCATCCCACCCCGGCCACCAACGGCGAACCCCGACGCGAGGCAAGCGCCTGGCTGAACTGCTGCGACCCCTTCGAGCGGGGCTGGTACACGGGCGCCGCCGGCATCGTCGAACCCGACCTCAGCGGCGAGCTCTGGGTGCTGCTGCGCTGCGCCGACATCCAGGAGCATACCGCCGACCTCTACGCCGGCGCCGGAATCGTCGAGGGCTCGGACCCGGCCCTGGAATGGCGCGAGACCGAGCACAAGCTCGGCGCCATGCTCTCGGCATTGCGTTACGCCTGATCGCCTCGACGATCCCCGACCGTCCCCGACCGCTTCACCCAGTCGGCCGCAACCCGCCCGTCACTCCCCTCGCCCCTCATGCCAGTCCCTCCGCCCCCCGTCACCATCCCCGCCCCCACCAGTCAGGATTCCGCTCCCCCCGACCGGGCCTGCGTCAATCTGCGCTGGGCCCTGGCCCTCCTCGACGGGCTCGTCGCCGCGGGAGTGCGGCACCTGGTCCTCTCCCCGGGCTCAAGGTCCACCCCGCTGGTCCTGGCCGGCCAGCGCCACCCGGCCTTGACCCTCACGCCTATCCTCGACGAGCGCAGCGCGGCCTTTTTCGCCCTCGGGCTGGCCCGGGCCAGCGGGCAGGCGGTCGCCCTCCTCGCCACCTCCGGCAGTGCCCCCGCCCATTGGTACCCGGCGGTGATGGAGGCCAACGAGGCTGGAATCCCCCTCATCCTCCTCTCGGCCGACCGCCCCCCGGAGCTGCGGGGCTGGGGCGCCAACCAGACCACGGACCAGACCCGTCTCTTCGGCGTGCAGGTACGCGACTTCTTCGACCCCGGCCCCCCCGTCGCTGATCCCGCCATCCGCCGCGCCCTCACCGCCCTGGGCTATCGGGCCGTCAGCCTCAGCCGAGGTCACCGGCCCGGCCCGGTGCATATCAACCTTCCCTTTCGCGAACCCCTGGTGCCCAGCGCCGATTGCGGCCCTGACCTGGCTCCAGCCACGAGCCTGGACCCCGCCCCAGTCTCCTTGCCCGACGGCGGTGGTCAGCGGGAACCGACGCTGGTGCCGCGACCGGCCGCCCGGGCCAGGGCCGACCTTCCCCCCGGGCTCGCCGAGCGACTACGGGGCCGCGGCCTCATCTACTGCGGCCCGGACCATCCCCGGCCCGGTTTCCCCGCGGCCGTCCTGCGCTGCGCCACCGCCCTGGGGATACCGGTCCTGGCTGATCCCCTTTCCGAACTGCGCTGTGGCCAGCCGCTGGACCTCTACCCCGGGCACCTCATCAGCCGCTACAAGTCCCTGGTCCGCAACCCGGCCGCCGCCCATGCCCTGCGGCCCGACTGGGTGCTGCGCTTCGGCCGGGCACCCGTCTCCCGGACGGTGCTCGAATGGCTGCCCGGTATCCCCGTCATCCTGGCGGACCCCACCGAGCGCTGGTCGGACCCCGCCCACGATCTGGCCAGGCCCGGCTCCTTGCATCTCAACCTGGAGCCCATAGCCCTGTGCGAGGCCCTGACCGCCACCCCACCCAGTGTGACGGACTCCGCTTGGATGACCCGCTGGACAGACGCCGAGGCACGTCTTGCCGCCCTCACGGTCGACTACCTGGCCCAGGCCCCCTGGTGCGAAGCCCATTTGATCAGGGACCTTATGACCTCCTTGCCCGCCGGCGAGGGTCTGCTGTGCGCCAACTCCCTACCCATCCGCCAGTTCGAGACCTGGTCCGGTACCCGGGCCGCGCCCCTCAGGGTCTTCTGCAACCGGGGGCTGAGCGGCATCGACGGCCAGCTTTCCACCCTCGCCGGTCTCAACGCCGCCGGCATCCCCACCACCGGCCTGCTGGGGGATCTGTCCTTCCTCCACGACCTGTCGGGACTGGCCCTCGCCGCCGGGCTCGACCGCCCCTGCATTCTGGTCAACAACGGCGGCGGCCGAATCTTCGACTACCTGCCCCAGCACGACCTGCCGGGCTACGAGCGCCTCTGGCGCACCCCGCAGAACGTCGATGTGGGCGCCCTGTGTCAGGCCTTTGGACTGCAACATCGCCGCGTCAGCGACGGGCTCGCCTGGCGCTCCGCCCTGGCGGAAGGCCTGACCGGCCAGCGCGGCCTCATCATCGAGGTCCTGATGGACGCCTACCAGAGCCAGGCGATCCACCTCGAATTCCGTCGCCGGGTGGCGGAGGCCGAGCTGTCCGCTTGACCGCCACTGCCGCCACAACCGCATCCCCCATGCCGACGCCGGTTGGCGGATGCGTCGCCGCTGGGGTAGCGCCTCCGCTCTACTTCGCCCTACCCTTTCCTGATATCCCGCTCCTTCCCTGTTCAGTCCGGATAATCCTTCCCTGGCCAGACAGTCAGGCCCTGACAACCCGTTCGGTTTTCCCGGGCGGGGCGGTGTTCCGCTTATCCCGGAACATGCAGCCTGGCCGCCTGCAGGGTGTTTTCCAGGAGGCTGGCGATGGTCATGGGGCCGACGCCACCCGGTACCGGGGTGATCCAGGCGGCCCGCTCGGCCACGGCGGGAAAATCCACGTCACCCACCAGGGCACCCGCCGCCGTCCGGTTGATCCCCACATCGATGACGATGGCCCCTTCCTTGACCCAGTCACCCTGCACGAAATGGGGCCGACCAACGGCCGCCACCACCAGGTCGGCGGCGATGATCTTGCCTGGCAGATCCCGGGTGCGACTGTGGCAGATGCTGATGGTGCAACGTGCCGCCAGCAGTTCCAGGGCCATGGGCCGGCCGACGATATTGGACTGGCCGATGATGATGGCGTCCAGGCCCTCCAGTTGGCGACCGGTACGTTCCAACAGGGTCATTACCCCCTTAGGCGTGCAGGGACGCAGCAGGGGCATCCGCAGGGTCAACCGGCCGACGTTATAGGGGTGGAAACCATCCACGTCCTTGGTTGGCAGGATGCGCTCGATGACCTGCTCCTCGTCGATGTGATCCGGCAAGGGCAACTGGACCAGGATGCCATCGATCGTCTCCCGGGCATTCAGGTCGTCGATAAGCGCCAGCAACCGAGCCACGGGGATATCCGACGGCAATTGATGCAGCTCGGAGTAGAAGCCCACCTCGGCGCAGGCCGCGCGCTTGTTACGCACATAAACCTGAGAGGCGGGGTCCTCACCCACCAGCACCACCGCCAGCCCCGGTTGCCGCTTGCCCACCGCGATCATGGCCTCGACCTGCGCCTTGATGCCAACCCTGATGTCCGCCGCGATGGCCTTACCGTCGAGAATCTGGGCACTCATAGGAACTACCTGGAACAGTTGGAAAGATGCGAGATCATAGCCCCCCGGCCGGCCAATGCAACCGAGCGCGGCAAAACCCGTGGCGTGCAATTGACGACGAATGGCGCCATGCGTAGAATGCGCCGTCTTCGGTTTCCGGACCCAGTCCGAAAGCGGGGTATAGCGCAGCCTGGTAGCGCGCCTGCTTTGGGAGCAGGATGTCGGGGGTTCAAATCCCTCTACCCCGACCATCTTCCCTAGCGAACTAAAAGCCCCGGTAGCTCAGCCGGATAGAGCAACGGCCTTCTAAGCCGTGGGTCGGGGGTTCGAGTCCCTCCCGGGGTGCCAAAACGGCTTCCGCGAGTGACGATAGGCCCGATCGCCTGGAAGCATCGAACAGGGATGCAGGTTTGAAATGGTGGATGTAGCTCAGTTGGTAGAGCACAGGATTGTGGCTCCTGCGGTCGTGGGTTCGATTCCCATCGTCCACCCCAAAACGAAATATACCGCCCGATTGCGGGCCGTTAGCTCAGCTGGTAGAGCAGTGGACTCTTAATCCATTGGTCGAAGGTTCGAATCCTTCACGGCCCACCATAAAAAACAAAGGCTTAGGACTAACAACCCTAAGCCTTTTGTGTTTGTGGGTTCTCTGTGTAAGTGCTGGTGTAAGTAAATCTGAACAACGTGGTCAGGCGCCAACCGCCAAGCGCCCCTAGATCATGGTTCTTTCCGATCGCCCGGCCAGACAGGAAAGGCGGCTCCGATGATGCCTTTCACCCTGGCGATTCCCCCCTCGATGCCGGCCAAGGTCAGTACCCCCGCCAGCCAGGCAAAAGAAAACCCGCTCGATGGTGGACTCCAGGTGGCCGGAATCGGGGGCAGGCTGAAATTCCCCCCTCCACCGCACAATCGGGATCTGTCGCTTGGTCCCTGGCTGGTTGCGTCTGGGACATTCGTGTTGCGGAGCGCCGTGTCCAGGGTGCTCGGCGGTGCAAGGT
>SBFV01000069.1 GCA_006227775.1 Gammaproteobacteria bacterium
CCCCCGGTGTCAACAAACCCACCGTTTTGGGCCCCTGATCCCCGCTGACCCAACCCCTTACCGATTTCCTGCGGGTATAAATTTATGAAATCAGGATACCTCCTGGTGCGCCGGTTTGGATTATGCGATTACCAGCAAACATGGAGGGCTATGCAGGCCTTCACAGATAGACGGGATTTGACTACTCCCGATGAACTTTGGTTATTGGAACATCCACCCATCTACACACTTGGTCAGGCTGGTCGCAGGGAGCATATTCTGGATCCCGGCGAGATCCCTATACTCCAAGTGGATCGCGGGGGCCAGGTGACCTATCACGGACCTGGCCAACTTATCGCCTATCTGCTTTATGACCTCGGTCGTGCCCGCTTGGGCATCAAGGGGTTGGTCCATCACTTAGAGGAGAGCGTCAGGGATCTACTCCGCGAACTTGACCTTATCGCCGAAACCCGCCCCATGGCGCCCGGGGTCTATGTCGGAGGCGCAAAAATCGCCTCGTTGGGGCTGCGGGTTCGTCACCACCGCAGTTATCACGGCTTAGCGTTAAATGTCGATCTTAATCTGGAACCCTTCTCACGCATCAATCCCTGTGGCTATCCGGGTCTTGCGGTTACCCGTTTGGTCGATCTGGGCGTGGAGGTAAGCATGGATTCACTTCAGCTTGAGCTGGCACAGCGCCTGGCCCAGCGACTCGGTCGGCAATACCTTTGCGAGAATCGATGCATACTGTAGAGGCGATTGGGTCGGCGTATGCCGACCCAAATCTCGGGAAGGGGCAGAAAACCAGTAAGGTTCATGCCTCCAGTTGGGCGCGCATTTTCTTCATAGCGTTTTTCTCGATCTGACGGATACGTTCCGCCGAGACGCCGAATTGGTCCGCCAATTCGTGGAGCGTCTGCTTCCTGTCCGTGAGCCAACGAGCCTGAAGGATAGTCTTGCTCCGGGCATCCAAGCCATCCAAGGCGGCGTGGAGTCGGTCGTGCCGATCCATAAGGGTATCTTCACGCTCCAGGGTACTAGCGGGTTCCATGCGCATATCCGGCAGGTAACTGGCAGGGGCGGCGGGGCCTTCATCCTCATCACTGTCATCGCCATCAAAGGCCAAGTCCTGATTTGATAGCCGAGACTCCATCTCCAGAACCGTCTCAGGCTTGACAGCCAGATCCCTGGCCACGCTCTCCACTTCTTCGCGAGTGAACCACCCAAGGCGTTTTTTGGCGCTACGAAGGTTGAAGAACAACTTGCGCTGGGCTTTGGTCGTGGCCACCTTGACGATACGCCAGTTACGCAGAATATATTCATGGATTTCGGCGCGTATCCAGTGCACCGCGAATGACACTAGGCGGACCCCCACATCCGGCTCGAAACGCCGCACCGCCTTCATGAGTCCGACTGAACCCTCCTGAATGAGGTCCTGCAAGGGGAGGCCATACCCTAGGTATCCTCGGGCGATCCGGATGACAAAGCGCAGATGGGAAAGCACCAGGCGTTTGGCGGCTTCCATATCACCCTGATCCCGCAACCGCAAGGCCAGGTCCCGCTCTTCATCCGGGGTCAGCATCGGGATCTGATAGGCAGCGCTAATGTAAGCATCGATGTTCCCAGTCGGGAGCAAGGCGAGGTCTTTTGTCATGTTCCCAATACCCAAGTAATTTGCTCTGGAATTGAGTGTAGCAACCCCCCCCGGGTTTTACAACTCAAAATGTGCCTGTAAGAGGCTTGCCAGCGAGAAAAGTTCCCGCCTTCTGGCCGGCCAGCGGATCGGGTTGGAACGACCAGGGGCTGGCTTGGAATTTCAATCTGGCTTGATGGCCGCAAGGTGCCGGGCCACCGAGATCCAGCTCCCCCCCAAACCCAGGACTAGACTTCCGCCGATCAAGGTGGCCAAAGCCGGAGGATCTAGGCCGACAAGGACGAAATCGGCCCGGTAGAGGGCAGCCAACTGGGAAACTGGTGTCTGCATCAGCAACCGCGCCAAGGCAATAAGAAACCAGGCCGCGAGGCCCCCAAGGCAGCCATACCATAGACCAAGCCATAGGAAGGGACGGCGGATGAAGCCTGGGGTGGCCCCAACCGTCTCCATGATGACGATCTCTTGCCGACGATTCTCGATCTCCAGCCGGATCGTATTTCCGATGACCAGAAACACCCCCACCGCCAAGGCGCTAGCCAGAACCATGGCGGCGCGTTCTCCAACCTGGATGATCCCCTGGAATCGTTGCAGCCAGAGGGTGTCCATACGTACCAGATCCGCCTCTGGCATGGCCGCCAAGGCCTCCCGCAATCCCTCCAGACCGGCCGCGGTATTCAGACTTGGGGCTGGGCGCAGAGACAGCACAAAGGGAAGTGGATTGGTTTCAAGTTGTTCGACGGCCTCGGCAAACCCGGTCTCGGCGCGCAACTCTTGCAATGCCTGGTCCGGTGAAATCACGGTCACGGACTCAAGATCCCGCCACCCCGACAGGCGGCGCGCCAAGGCCCGAGCTTCTTCCTTGCCTACCTCAGCCTTGAGGAAGAGGGAAATGGCCGCCGTCTGTTCCCATCCTTCCCCAAGCAATGACAGGTTTCGGGTCAAGACATAGAGGGTTCCAGGCAGCGCAAGGGCGATGCCGATCATCAACAGCGTCATCAGGGTAGGCAGTGGCTTTTCCCTAAGTCTCGCCAGGCTCGACAGGGCATCCTGACGATGGCGCGCAAGCCAGATCATAGGCAGCCGGCTAAAAGGAGGACGTGAGGTCCGCCACTTAATGGATCTGGGTCTGTCGGCTGGGTCAGTGGCTGAGTGGCGTTTCTGGCGGGGGTTTGTTGGCAACATGGCGGTCGTTAACCAGGCGTCCCTGGTCTAAGGTCAGGGTGCGATAGGGCAAAGTGGAGATCAGGGACAGGTCGTGGCTGGCGATCAACAGGGTCACCCCGATCTGATTGAAGCGGGTAAATAGGGCCATGATCTCACGGGCAAGTTGGGGATCGAGATTGCCAGTGGGTTCATCGGCCACGAGCAGGGGTGGCCGCCCGACGATAGCCCGGGCGATGCCCACCCGCTGCTGCTCTCCTCCCGAGAGTGCCAGGGGATGGGCCTTTTCTTTATTCAAGAGCCCCACTTGGTTAAGGGCGGCCCGTACCCGGCGCGCGACTTCCTGCGCCCCATGCCCCGCCACAACCAAGGGTAAGGCGACATTGTCGAAAACGCTACGATCGGTCAGCAGGCGATGGTCCTGGAAAATCATCCCGACCTGGCGACGATGATATGGAATCTGCCGTCGTGACAGACGCCCGATATTGCGGCCATCCACCAGTAACTGTCCGCGGCTGGGCCGCTCCAGACAAGCGATCAGCTTGAGCAGGGTGCTCTTGCCCGCACCCGAATGACCGGTCAGAAAGACCATTTCTCCCGCCGCGATCTCCAGGCTGAGATTGCTCAGAACCTCGCCGCTCTCAGCATAGCGCTTGCTGACCTGATCGCAGCGGATCATGGGGGGCATGGGCTCACTGGCCAAAGAGGGCCTCGAGAAATTCCTCGGCGACGAAGGGGCGCAGATCTTCCAGGGCTTCACCCACACCGATGAAGCGAATGGGTACCCGCAACCGTTCGGCGATGGCAAAGAGGACACCCCCTTTGGCCGTACCGTCGAGCTTGGTCAGGACGATGCCAGACAGAGGCACGGCTGCGTTGAATTGCTGGGCCTGGGCAATGGCATTCTGGCCCGTAGTGGCATCCACCACCAGCAAAACCTCGTGGGGCGCATCGGGGTCGATCTTCTTCATTACCCGGGCAATCTTGGCCAATTCCTCCATAAGGTTGGTTTTGGTATGCAAGCGACCGGCGGTGTCAGCAATTAGGACATCTACCCCACGGGCGGTAGCCGCCTGAAGGGCATCGAAAATCACCGATGCGGAATCCGCTCCCGGTTGCTGGGAGATGACCGGCACACCGTTACGCTCGCCCCAGGTCTGGAGCTGTTCGACGGCCGCGGCGCGGAAGGTATCTCCAGCAGCCAACATGACGCTGTTACCCTCCGCCTGGAGGCGCCGTGCCAACTTCCCGATGGTGGTCGTCTTGCCGGCGCCGTTCACGCCGATCATCAGGATGACCTGGGGCCTCCCGGGGGCTGGGGTACGGACCGAGGATTCACAAGCACGAAGAATGGCGGCCAGTTCTTCTTTCAGGGCACCGATGAGGACCTGGGGATCGGACAGCTCGTGCCGCCTGACGCGTGCCGACATATCCCCAATGATGCGATTGGTGGCTTCGACACCCACATCGGCAGTCAGCAGCAGAGTCTCCAGTTCATCGAGCAGGTCTTGATCGATGCGTTTGCGGCCGCGAATAAGGTCAACGACATCGGCGTTAAGGACGGCACGGGTGCGTTTGAGGCCCTCACGCAAACGCGCGAGAATCCCCCCCTTGGCCTTTGGCGGCTCTACCGCCATTTCAGCGGAGGTGAACCCAGTGCTCCGTCCTTCCATGTCGACCGCTGGCGTTTTTTTTCTGCCAAAACCAAACATGATCGAACTCCCTCAAAAGACTGGAGGCGCAAGATCCGAGGCGCTGAATCCGCGGGAACGATTCACCTCGGGTCTTGTCAACTCCTCACCTCAGTGGCCATGCTAACAAACATTGTCGGGGGCGTCTTCCGCTATCCCGCCCATGAAACCGAGACGCCAAAAATCATTTTGTTTGGGAGTTGATATGAGACTGCATCCGCTGCTGGCTTTCCTGCTGACCTGGACCATGACGTCGACCACCATGGCAAACGCAAGCCAGGTGCACGAAAGGTTTCTCGCCAACGGCCTTAAGGTTCTCGTCAAGGAAGACCGCCGCGCACCAATCGTCACCACCCAGGTCTGGTACAGGGTGGGCTCCAGCTACGAGACAGGCGGGCTCACGGGGATCTCCCACCTGCTTGAGCACATGATGTTCAAGGGGACGGATAAACTGGCGCCCGGTGAATTCTCCCGGATCATTGCCGCAAACGGGGGCGACGAAAATGCCTTCACCGGACGCGACTATACGGCCTACTTTCAGACCCTGGCCGCGGATCGCCTGCCCATCGCCTTCCAACTGGAGGCGGAGCGCATGCGCTCTCTGGCCTTACCCGAGGCTGAGTTCCAGAAAGAACTGGAGGTGGTCAAAGAAGAACGCCGCCTCAGCACCGAGGATGATCCAGAGGCCCTGACCTTCGAGCAGTTCAACGCCACGGCCTACGAAGCGTCTCCCTATCGCAACCCGGTCATCGGTTGGGCCAGTGACCTAGAAGCAATGCAGGTGGAAGACCTGCGCCGTTGGTACCGGCAATGGTACGCGCCCAACAACGCCACTCTGGTGGTGGTGGGGGACGTTGACCCGCAGTCGGTCTTTGCCCTGGCCGAAAGACATTTTGGCCCCCTGCCCTCCGAGGATGTCAGTCCTCCCAGAGGTTCCGCCGACCCGCTCCAGCGAGGCCAAAAACGCATCCAGGTCAGAGCCCCCGCCAAAGCTCCCTACCTGCTGCTCGGCTACAAGGCCACTGCCATCGGTCATGGCGGAGAGGAATGGGAGCCCTATGCCATGGAAATGTTGGCTTCCATCCTGGACGGAGGCTCCAGCGCCCGTCTCAGTCGGGATTTGATTCGTGGGTCCCATTTAGCGGCATCCGCTGGGGCCAGTTATAGCGCCTTCTCCCGTCTGCCAAGCATGTTGTTGATGGATGGCGTTCCCGCCCAAGGGCGAAAAGTAGAGGAACTGGAACAGGCGATGTTAGCCCAGATCCAACGCTTGCGCGAAGAACCCGTGGCGGAAACAGAACTGGAACGTATCCGCAATCAGCTGATTGCCGCCAAAGTGTTCGAAAAGGACTCCGTCTATGCTCAAGCACGCCAGATAGGGACCCTGGAAACAATTGGACTCGGCTGGGAGCTCATGGACCAGTATGTGGAATATCTCAGTCGTATCACGCCAGAGCAAGTACAGGCCGTGGCTCGTAAATACTTGATTCCCGATAACCTGACCGTCGCCATTCTGGAGCCCCTGCCGATAGCCGCGACGGCTTCAGTTCAAGCCCTGCCCGAAGGACCCGTCCATGTTCATCAATGACCGCCTCACTCATCGGTTGGCCCCGCTAATCCTGTTGTTCCTTTGTTGGG
>SBFV01000011.1 GCA_006227775.1 Gammaproteobacteria bacterium
GAGGTCAAGGGGGTCGTGGAATCCCTGCTGGTCGAACACTTGGATATTTTCCTGGAGGAGCATCCAGGGGAGGCCAAGACAATCGCCAATAAAATGCTAGAGGCGGCCCGCGCTCGTGAGGCAGCCCGCAAGGCGCGGGAAATGACTCGGCGTAAAGGGGTATTGGATATCGCGGGGCTACCAGGAAAACTGGCAGATTGCCAGGAGCGAGACCCCAGCAAGTGCGAACTCTATCTGGTGGAGGGGGATTCGGCTGGCGGTTCCGCCAAGCAGGGCCGGGATCGAGCCTTCCAAGCCATTCTGCCCCTGAAGGGTAAGATCCTCAACGTAGAAAAAGCCCGATTCGACAAAATGCTATCCTCAGCGGAAGTCGGTACCCTGATTACAGCCCTGGGGTGTGGCATAGGACCCGATGAATATGATCCAGACAAACTTCGGTATCACCGCATTATCATTATGACGGATGCGGATGTGGACGGCGCACACATTCGCACCCTCCTCTTGACCTTCTTTTACCGTCAAATGCCACAACTGGTGGAGCGAGGTCATATCTATATTGCCCAGCCACCACTTTACAAAATCAAGCGCGGAAAACAGGAGCAATATCTTTTGGATGATATGGAACTCAACACGGCTCTGCTACAAACAGCCCTGGATGGCGCACAGTTCTATGTTACCGTTGGGGCACCGCCTCTGGCTTCCACCGCGCTCGAGGAACTGGCACGTGAGTATCAACTTTACCGCGCCATCGTACGTCGTCTCTCCAGTCGCTATGATTCAGCCTTACTGGAGATCCTGCTGAATATGCCGCCCTTTGGCGGGGACAAAGCAGAAGGACTGTTTGACATGGAAGACTGGCTGCGGGAACTAGGAGAGAAGCTCAACGCGCGGCCGACCCCTGGGGAGCGATTTCTCGTCAAGCCAATGGAGGAGGAAGATTATGGACATCCAAGGCTGATGGTGATCCGTCTCCGACATGGTATCCCCGAAACCAGCTACGTTCCATTCGACTTCTTCCGGGGGGGAGATTACAGCCGCATAATGGCGCTGGCCGATAAACTGAATGGCTTGCTAGAGGCTGAGGCCTATGTCCAACGCGGGGAGAAGCGGCAGGCAGTGTCCACTTTTGGCGAAGCCATGGAATGGATGATGGATGAGGTGCGGAGGTCATATCACATCCAGCGCTATAAGGGCCTGGGTGAGATGAATCCGGAACAGCTGTGGGAGACAACCATGAATACAGAATCCCGACGGTTGCTGCGGGTGACGATAGAAGATGCGGTGGCGGCGGACGAGGTCTTTACCACGCTAATGGGGGATCAGGTTGAACCTCGGCGAGAATTCATCGAACGCAACGCCTTGCAAGCGGAAAATATCGATATCTGAAATCCGCCTACCTAGGAGTAAATTACGACGCGATCACCCAGAGCGAGGGGATGGGCGTTCTCAACGGCTCTGTGGCAAACTGCTGACGGTGGCTTCAATCCATTCTTCAACGAGATGGTTGATCGCGCTGGCCTTGAGTCCACGGGTGGGAATGGGGTCGCCAATCACTAGATCAATGACTCCAGGATACTTCAACAGGCCGCGACGACGCCAGAAGATACCGGCATTGTGGGCAATGGGAAGGACTGGGTAACCGGTCTTCTCCGCGAGCATGGCGCCACCGAGGTTGTATTTGACCCGCTCACCTGGAGCGACACGGGTTCCTTCTGGGAAGATAACCACCCACCGCCCGGCTTCAAGCCATTTGCGCCCTTCCCGCAATAGTTGCTTTATAGCATGACGACCTGCCTTGCGGTCCAAGGCAATGGGATCGAATGCCGCCATTCCCCAACCGAAAAAGGGAATCCACAGGAGCTCGCGCTTGATGACCCAGGTGGTCTCAGGTGGTAGAAGCCCTCGCAGGGCGATGGTCTCCCAAGTAGATGTATGCTTGCTAAGAACGATACAGTTTTGGCTGGGGATCTTTTCCATGCCCTGGAGCCGATATCGGAGTCCACAGATAACTCCCAAAGCCTCAAGGTTGAGTCGACCCCATACATTGCCCAGTCTGGCCAGCGTCGCAAAGGGGAGAATCCATTTAAGGAGGTAAAAAAGGGGCGCCATGACCATGGTGGTCAGGCCCAGGAACAGGAGGAAGAGCAGGGATCTTGGGAAGGCCAGCATGGACCTTGGCTCTAACAAGCAAGGATATAGTCGGCAACATCCGCCAGGTCGGCGAAAATGGGAGTAGTCCCCAAATCGCCCGCGTGGCAGGCTATGGTTTGCTCACCCTTACCGGAACGGACCAAAATGGGCGATGCGCCGACGGCAATCGCCGCATCCAGGTCGCGGAGAGAGTCGCCAATGCAGGGGACCCCGCGAAGGTCGATCTGGAAACGGCTAGCGATATCATGCAATAACCCGGGCAATGGCTTGCGGCAGAAGCACTTTGCTTCGGGTGCGTGGGGACAGAAAAAGATAGCCTCTACCTGTGCACCCAAAGCAGACAATTCGCGAGTGAGTTTGCGGTGGATGGCATTCAGGTCGTCAATTGAAAAGAGTTTGCGTCCCAGACCGGACTGATTGCTCGCGATGGCTAACCGGTAGCCACCTTGATAAAGTCGGGCCATCGCCTCCAGGCTACCAGGAATGGGTATCCATTCCTCGACGGATTTGATATACGCGTCCGAGTCCTGGTTGACTACGCCGTCCCGATCAAGAATGATCAGTTTCATCGCCAATCAAGGGTGCAGGATGACAAAGTTAATCAGGATTAGATCAGTCCGGCGGGCTGTAAGCGGGAGATGTCCGCAACCCCTAGGAAGAGTGACTCAAGGCTGGCCAACAGGGCGAGGCGATTGGCGCGCATCGGTGCATCATCGACCATAACCATGACTCGATCAAAAAAAGCATCCACTTCAGGGCGCAGTTGCGCAAGGCGCGAAAGGGCGGCGCTATAATTCCCATTCTTAATCCATTCCTCGACTTGGGGTCCTAGTTCACCAATGCGGCCATCCAACTCGATCTCCGCAGGATCTACGAGCAAGGCCTGATCAACGACACCGTATGAGAGGGTGCCACTCTTTTTAAGTATGTTACGAATTCGCTTATTCGCTGCCGTGAGAGCTTCAGCCTCCGGCAAGAGGCGGAAATCCCTGACGGCGAGGATGCGGCGATAGAGATCACTGGGGTGGTGCCCGCCTACTGACAGGACCGCCTCGACTAAGTCAACCCCTATGCCCTGATCCTGACAGTAGCCTTTGAGACGTTCCAGAATATAGTCAAAAACTTCAGTTGCGGCCACGCTGGCATCGACCTTGGTACGAAGTTCCTGAGCGGTGAACTGAAGCATGTCCCAGAGGTCGAGTTCCAAAGGTGTCTCGATCAGCAGCCGTAACACCCCGATGGCGGCACGTCGGAGGGCATAAGGGTCTTTGACCCCAGTCGGGCGTTGACCGATGGCGAAGATTCCCACCAAGGTGTCCAGTCGCTCGGCCAATGCAAGGACCTGACCGCAGACACTGGAGGGAAGACGATCACCAGAGTGGCGAGGCAGGTATTGCTCTTCGATTGCCGCGCATACCGCCGGGTCTTCGCCCGATCGTTCGGCGTAATAACGTCCCATGATGCCTTGGAGTTCAGCGAACTCGAAGATCATAGCCGTCATGAGATCGCACTTGGCCAAGTAGGCGGCACGAGCTACCAGTTCTTCGTCATAGGCGAGCAAACCGGCAATGTATCGACCCACCTGGGCCACGCGCTGGGATTTCTCGGCCAAGGTTCCGAGTTGGTCCTGGAAGATGACCGACTTGAGGCGGTTGGCGAAGGCATCCAGGGGTTGCTTGAGATCCTGTGACCAAAAGAAATCGGCGTCGGCGAAACGTGGCCGGATAACGCGCTCATTGCCCGCCCGCACCTGTAGAGGATCAAGGCTATCGATATTGGCAATGGTGATGAAACAGGGAAGCAGTTCGCCTGTGAAAGAGCGTAAGGGAAAGTATTTTTGGTTCTTCTGCATGGTCTCGATCAGCACCTCGGAGGGTACCTCGAGATAGCGAGCATCGAATCTACCCAAAAGGGCAATAGGCCATTCGCAGAGCGCGGTAACCTCGTCAAGCAGTTCGGCATCGATTACCGCCTTTCCACCAGCCTCCGTCGCAAGGGCCTCAACCTGTTGCCGAATGCGGGCCTGTCTGCGGCCAAAATCGGGCTCGACCCGGCCGGTTTCCCGCAGCAGTCCATCATAATCGCTCGGGTCAGTAAGACGGATAGCCCCTGGCCGATGGAATCGATGTCCATAAGTGTCCCGACCGGTAGCTACGCCCAAAATACGCCCTGAAACAACTTCATCGCCGAAGAGAAGTACCACCCAGTGGACGGGACGGACAAACTCGTCTTCATGATCGCCCCAGCGCATACGCTTGGGGATGGGTAGCCCGGCTAGGGCGCGCTCAAGTATGGGGATCAGCAATTCAGCGGTCAGGCGGCCAGGTTGTGGCTGCCGAACGACCAACCAAGCCCCTTTATCGGATTCCTCCTGTTCGACCTGATTCATGGTGACCCCACAGGAGCGCGCGAAGCCAAGGGCTGCGGGGGTAGGCAACCCCTTAGCGTCATAGGCGGCCTTAAGCGCGGGTCCTTTTCGGACCGATTCCTGGTCGGGCTGGGAAACGACTAGGGAACTAACCCGGAAGGCCAGGCGCCGGGGCGTAGCAAAACGCTCGATGGAATCGTAGTCCAGATGATGTTGGGTCAACTGGTGCGAGAAAATCTCCGCGAAGGCGTCGGAGAGGCGTGCCAGGGCCGTGGGTGGCAATTCCTCGGTACCGATTTCAACCAGCAGATCGCGCGTCTCAACCATCATCTTTCCCTATAGCCAGAGTCTAAATGGATTGATTCAACATGGGGAAACCCAGAGTCTCCCGGCGGTCGAAATAGACCTGCGCCACAGCGCGGGCAAGGGCGCGTACACGCAGAATGAAGCGCTGGCGCTCCGTCGCGGAAATGGCGCTACGGGCGTCCAGTAGGTTGAAGGTGTGAGAGGCCTTAAGAACCTGCTCATAGGCTGGCAGCGGCAAGCCCTGATCAATCAGGTATTGGCTTTGCCGCTCGCAATGATCGAATTGATGGAAGAGGGCGTCGATGGCGGCGTGCTCGAAGTTGTAGGCTGATTGCTCAACCTCATTCTGATGATAAACATCGCCATAGGTCACTTCCTGACTATTGCCGCGGGTCCATATCAGGTCAAAGACGCTCTCCACGCCTTGCAGGTACATCGCGATGCGCTCCAGGCCATAGGTAATCTCGCCAGTGACGGGACGACAATCCAGGCCGCCGACCTGCTGGAAATAGGTGAATTGGGTGACTTCCATACCATTGAGCCAGACCTCCCAGCCCAGACCCCAGGCCCCCAGGGTCGGTGACTCCCAATTGTCCTCAACAAAGCGGATATCGTGGATCAGGGGGTCAATCCCCAAGGCGCGTAGGGACAGGAGGTAGAGGTCCTGGAAATCCAACGGAGAGGGCTTTAGAACCACCTGATACTGATAATAATGCTGAAGGCGATTGGGATTCTCGCCGTAGCGACCATCGGTAGGCCGCCGGGAAGGTTGCACATAAGCGCATCGCCAGGGCTCGGGCCCAATGGCGCGGAGGAAAGTAGCCGGGTGAAAGGTGCCAGCGCCGACTTCCATATCATAAGGCTGCAGGATTACACAGCCCTGCCCCGCCCAAAAGCGCTCCAGGGCGAAAATCAAGCCCTGAAAGGTCGTCACGTCTTCGTTAGCACCTGCCAAGGAGCCTCTCCTCTGCTTTGCCCTGAGTCATTAAAACGATAAGTATAGCCTTTGTTCTAGGTTGTTCGCTATCGCCCCGGCATCTCCATGACGGGGTGTCTGGCCAGCACCAGGCTCCCCCAAATAAAAATAGTGGTGATACCAGAGCCGGACGTAAGCTTCCTCCGCTTGACGAACCACTGAAATCCGTCAGGTGGAAGCGGGATCTGGAGGCTCTCGCCCTATGGGGGGACAAGCCGTACCGGATAGATACAGCCTGACCTGAGGGCGCGATGGGGCGGGTAATTCCGCTAGGAGTTATTGCCGGGGTCAACTGCTACTGGC
>SBFV01000326.1 GCA_006227775.1 Gammaproteobacteria bacterium
CTGGTGCGCCAGCTCTACAGCCCGGTGCGTTGGGTGGAGACGGTGCGGCGTCTGGCGGAGGAGGGTACCATTCTGCTCATCGAGGCGGGTCCCGGCAAGGTGCTGGCCGGTCTCACCAAACGCATTGACGATCGGCTGGAGGGCTTGGCGGTGTTCGATCCCAAGAGTTTGGCCGTGGCTCTGGAGACTACACAACATGTCTGAGCAGCAACCCCAATCGCAACCCCAAGTCCAACCACTGAGCGGCGAAATCGCCCTCGTCACCGGGGCCTCCCGGGGTATCGGTCAGGCCATCGCCCTGGCCCTGGGGGGGGCCGGGGCCGTGGTCGCCGGTACCGCCACCACGGAAGCCGGCGCCCAGCGCATCAGCGAACACCTGATCGCCCAAGGGGTCCAAGGGGCGGGAATGGTCCTGGACGTGGCCGATCCCCTTTCCGTCGAGAACCTCATGGAGCGACTCACCACGGATCTGGGCGCGCCCTCCATCCTGGTCAACAACGCCGGCATCACCCGCGACAACCTGCTGATGCGCATGAAGGATGCCGACTGGCAAAGCATCATCGACACCGACCTCGGCTCCGTCTATCGGATGTCCAAGGCCTGTCTACGCTTCATGACCAAGGCCCGCAAGGGACGCATCATCAATATCGCTTCGGTGGTGGCGATAATGGGAAATGCCGGGCAGACCAATTACGCCGCGGCCAAGGCGGGGATGATCGGTTTCAGCAAGTCCCTGGCCCGGGAGGTCGGCTCCCGGGGCATCACCGTCAACTGCGTGGCGCCGGGGCTGATCGACACCGACATGACCCGCGCCCTGGACGAGGCCCAACAGCGGCAGATCCTGGCTGGCATCCCCCTGGGACGCTGGGGAAAAGTGGAGGAAGTGGCTGCCGCCGTCGTCTTCCTCGCGTCGCCCGGGGCGGCCTATATCACTGGCGAGACCATCCACATCAATGGCGGTATGTGGATGATATGACGCGCCAAGGGGCCATGCCCTGGTAGCGTGCCTTTCTTCTAGTCACGAATCCGCCTAGAATAGGCGCCGCCCCGGCTGGGGCCAACTATGTAACTCTGTGAGGGTCAAATACAATGAGCAGCGTTGAAGAACGAGTACGCAAGATCGTGGTGGATCAGCTTGGCGTCAAGGAGGAGGAGGTGACCCTCGAGGCCTCTTTCGTCGACGATCTCGGTGCCGACTCCCTAGATACCGTCGAATTGGTGATGGCCCTGGAGGAGGAGTTCGAGACTGAAATTCCCGACGAGGATGCCGAAAAGATCACCACCGTCAAGCAGGCCATCGATTACATCAACGCGCATCAGGCTTGACCAGGGCCCTCGCGTCCTCCGGGGCGGGCGGCGGCGTCAGCGGGACGCGGCCCCCTCACAGGCTTCAGACAACCTCCAGGGTAGGTTCGAGGATAAACTCCATGTCGATTAGAAGGGTCGTGGTCACCGGTGTCGGCCTTGTCGCTCCGGTGGGTCTGGATACCAGGACCGGGTGGGAAAACATCCTGGCCGGACGTAGTGGCATCCAGCCCATCACCCACTTCGAGATTGCGCCCTTCTCCACTCGGTTTGGCGGGCCCATCTATGGCTTTGATCCCGAGCTGTACGTCTCGCGGAAAGACGTCAAGAAAATGGATAAATTCATCCATTACGGCATCGGCGCCGGGACACAGGCCATGGAGGACGCGGGCCTGGAGGTCACGGATGCCAATCGCCACCGCATCGGGGTTGCCGTCGGCTCCGGCATCGGCGGTATCGCGGGCATCGAAAACAGCTATGCCGCCTATCTGAGCGGCGGTCCGCGCAAGATCTCGCCCTTCTTCGTCCCGGCCAATATCATCAACATGGTCGCCGGCGACCTATCGATCAAATACGGCCTCAAGGGCCCCAATTATTCCATCGTCTCCGCCTGCAGCACCGGCACCCACAATATTGGCGAGGCGGCCCTGATGATTCGTCATGGCATGGTCGACGCCATGCTCGCCGGTGGCGCCGAAATGGCCACCACCCCGGTCGGACTCGGGGGCTTCGCCGCCGCGAAGGCCCTCTCCACCCGCAACGACGACCCGGAACGGGCCAGCCGACCCTTCGACAAGGATCGGGACGGCTTCGTCCTGAGCGACGGCGCCGGGGTCGTACTGCTGGAGGAATACGAGATAGCCAAGGCCAGAGGCGCAAGGATCTATGCCGAAATCATCGGTTTTGGCATGAACTCAGACGCCTACCACATGACGGCCCCCTCCGAGGATGGAGAGGGAGCCGCCGAATGCATGCGCCTGGCCCTGAGCATGGCTGGTATCAATCCCGAGGATGTCGACTATATCAACGCCCACGGCACCTCGACCCCCGCCGGCGACATCGCCGAGACCAAGGGCATCAAACGTGCCTTTGGTGATCACGCCTACAAGGTTGCCGTCAGCTCCACCAAGTCCATGACCGGCCACATGCTCGGCGCCGCCGGGGGAGCCGAGGCCATCTTCACCCTCCTCGCCATGCGCGATCAGGTGGCCCCGCCCACCATCAATTACGAGACCCCCGATCCCGAGTGCGACCTGGACTATGTCCCCAACGTCGCCCGCCCCATGACAATCGATGTGGCGGTTAGCAACTCCTTTGGTTTCGGCGGCACCAACGGTTCTCTCATCTTCCGCCGCGTCTGAGGGCGGAGCCAAGGCCGATGCCGGGATTATGGCGGAGAGACCAGCAGGTCGCCGGCTAACCTTTTCCCGGGTCCTCCTCGTCCTGGTTCCGGTCCTGATCCTCGCTGTGGCCGCCGCTAGCCTGGGCCTCTGGCGGCAGTATGAAGCCTTCAAGACCAGCCCCCTGACCCTGCCGGCGCCGACGGAGAGCATCAAGCCCTTCCTCATTGATATCCCCACCGGCATGTCCCTGCGCTCCCTCGCCAGGGAACTGACCGCCCTGGGGTTGTTGGATCATCCCTGGTTCTTTCTCGTTCTCGCCCATCTCAGCGGTCAGGCCCCGCGCATCAAAGCCGGCGAGTATGAAATCACTCCCGGCACCACGCCAGTCGCCCTCCTCGACAAACTGGTCAGGAATCAGGTTTATCAGCGCTCCATTACCCTCATCGAGGGCTGGACAGCAACCCAACTGCTCGCCAACCTGGCCCGGGATGATCGCCTGGTGCCTGAACTGGAAGGGGCAACCCCCGCGACCTTGATGACCGCCCTGGGCCGGCCCGGCCAGAGCCCGGAGGGGCGCTTCTTCCCCGATACCTATCACTTCACCAAGGGGACCAGCGACCTGGATCTCCTCAAGCGCGCTGCTCAGGCCATGGACCAGGTGCTGGCGGAGGAATGGCGGAACCGAGCCCCGGGCCTACCCCTGGAGAGTCCGGAACAGGCCCTGATCTTGGCCTCCATCATCGAGAAGGAGACTGGCTTGGCCAGTGAACGGGCGGCCATTGCCGGGGTCTTCCTCCGCCGCCTGCAACTGGGCATGCGCCTGCAAACAGATCCCACCGTCATCTTTGGCCTGGGCGAGGCCTTCGACGGGGATCTGCGCCGCGCCGATCTGCTGCGGGATACCCCATACAACACTTATACTCGCGCCGGACTGCCACCGACGCCTATCGCCCTGCCGGGGCGTGCCGCCATCCGCGCCGCCCTGCATCCCGCGGCTGGTAACAGCCTCTACTTCGTCGCCAAGGGTGACGGCAGCCATTGGTTCTCCGCCTCCCTGGAGGAGCACAATCAAGCCGTGCGCCGCTTTCAACTGGGAGGGGCGCGTCCCTCTCCGCCCACGCTGACCGTGCCGCCGGTCCAGCCCGCCATCCAGCCTCCAGGCCATCCCCTCGTCCAGACCCCCGTCCAGTCCGCAACGCAGCCCCCGGTGCAACCCCAGGCGCAGCCTCCAGTCCAGTCCTCATCCGTACAGCCCCCCATGCAGCCCAATCTGGAGGCCTTCGATCCATGATAGGTGTCACCCAGACGCCTGGCCGCTTCATCACCCTGGAGGGCATCGAAGGGGCGGGTAAATCGAGCCAGATGGCCGCGATCCGCGCCACACTGGAGGCACTGGGCCTCAGGGTCATCCTCACCCGCGAGCCCGGCGGCGCCCCCATCGCCGAACGGGTACGCCAGGTCTTGCTTGACCCCGAGAACCGGGACATGTCGGCCGATGCCGAACTCCTGCTGGTCTTTGCCGCCCGGGCCGAGCACATGGACAAGACCATCCGCCCCGCTTTGGCCCGCGGCGATTGGGTAGTCTGCGATCGCTTCACCGATGCCACCTACGCCTACCAGGGTGGGGGGCGGGGCCTGGACCCGGCGCGCATCGCCTTCCTGGAGCAATTCGTCCAGGGCGAACTGCGCCCGGATCTCACCCTGGTGTTCGACCTGCCGGTCAGCCTGGGACTGGCCCGTGCCGGCAAACGCTCGGCCCCTGATCGATTCGAGGGCGAGACGCTCCGTTTTTTCGAGGGCGTTCGCGCCACCTATCTGGCCCGGGCGCGGGCGGAGCCCGTCCGGATACGCCTCGTCGACGCCAGCCCCCCCCTGGAGGCAGTCACCCAGGCCGTCACCGCCACCATTCTCGCCTTCATGAAGCCGTATCGACCACCTGCCGTCCGCTCAAATCATTGCGGCCCTGACCAGTTTTTACCCCCCGCCGGCCCCAAGCCATGATCATCCTCAACGGTTTGTACCCCTGCCGGCCTCCAAGCCATAACCGTTGTCAACAAATCACTCCGCCTGCCATCCCTTAAGCCATGATCCAGGTCGCTGAGTCCCACCCCCTGCCGCCCTGGCTCCAGCCGTCTTGGTCGGCCCTCCTAGGAGCACGCCGGGCGGACCGCTTTCCCCATGCCCTCCTGCTCACGGGGCCGCGGGGGGTAGGCAAACGGCTCCTACTGGAGGCCCTGACCCAGACCTTGCTCTGTCACCACCAGGACGCGCGGGGTTTCGCCTGCGGTCAATGCGCGGACTGTCTCCTCCTGGCGGCGGGGACCCATCCGGATCGGGTCTTGGTTGGGCCCGACGAAGAGGGCAAATCCGGTGACATCAAGGTCGACGCCATCCGCGCGCTCGCCGGAACCGAGGGCCTGACCGCTCATCGCGGGGGCTGGAAGTTGATCCTCATCGACCCGGCCCACCGGCTCAATGTCTCCGCCGCCAACGCCCTGCTCAAGACCCTGGAAGAGCCTGCTCCCAGCACCCTGATCTGCCTGGTCAGCGAACAACCCAGCCGCCTGCCGGCTACCATCCGCAGTCGCTGTCAATGCCTCCGCCTGGCTCTACCCACCGAGGCCGAGGCACTGGCCTGGTTGTCCCCCCGGGTTCCGGGCTTCGCGGCCGGCACCTTGCTGCGCTTGGCCCATGGCGCCCCCCTACGGGCCCAGGAACTGGCGGACCGGGACCGGTTGGCTCTACGGGACAAACTCTTCGCGGGTTTCGTTGCTGTGGCTCAGGGTCGCCAGGACCCCCTAGCCGAGGCGGCGGCCTGGCATCAGGCGGACCTGACCCTGCTGTTGGACTGGCTGGCTGGCTGGGTCAGCGACCTGCTGCGGCTCGCGCCCTATCCCCATCCACGGCACCCTGCGGCCCCGGCCCATTCCCTTGGCCAGTATGGCCCGGCGTCCTGGCTGATCAACAGCGACAAGGCTCAGGTCCTGGCCGCGCTGGCGGCCCGGGTGGAGCCGGCCGCGGGACACCGTTTTTTGCGGCGCATCTGGCAGGCGGCGGCCAGTGACACCAGCAATCTCAACCGCCTGCTCCTTTTCGAAACCTGGCTCCTGGACTGGGCCAGACTCACGACACCGGCCATGGGGCGCCCTGGCGTACCCTAACCCACCCCCCAGGGCTAATCGTCATGACGGGGCTAGCAACACCCCTGACGATGGAAGATACCTTGGGTGTCTTCTTCACCAACACCAGGAAATCACGCTATGGAAACGCCTGCCAGCGGCGTCCGCCCGCGGATTCTACACTACCGGTTCCAGGATAAGGCCAGCCTCTATGGCGCCTACATGCCCTTCATCGAGAATGGGGGCATCTTCATCACCACCAGTTGGCGTTACAAATTGGGTGACGATATCTTCCTCGTCCTCGGACTCCCGGAGGCGCCCGACGGCTTGCCCATCGCCGGCAAGGTCGTCTGGATCACCCCTCCCGGCGCGGAGGGGAACCATGCGGTAGGTATCGGCATCCAATTCGGTCCCCAGGACAAGGGCGCGGCCCGCCGCACGATTGAGACCTTGCTGGCGGGGTTGCTGGGATCGGACCGGCCGACCCTGACCATGTAACGGCGGTTAGGGCCCTTCGCCCCTGGGAGGGATCGTGCCGGTGCCACCCGACTCGCCCTGAGCACACCGAAGATGGACCTGGGTCCGGAAGTGAACCGCAACCTCAGAGGTGAAAGAGAGAAACCCTATGCTCGTCGATTCCCACTGCCATCTCGACCGCGTCAGCCTCAAGGCCTACGGCAAGGACTTCCATCGCTTCATGGCGGAAACCCTCGCGAGCGGGGTAGAGCGTATGCTCTGCGTCGCCATCGATCTGGAGCATTACCCCAAGATGCGGGCCCTGGTGGACCCTTATCCCCGGGTTTCGGTCTCGGTCGGGGTGCATCCCAATGAGATCGATCGTCGAGAACCGGAGCCGGGTGAACTGGTCACCCTGGCCGGGGACCCGCGCAATGTCGCCATCGGCGAGACCGGTCTGGACTATTATCGCAGCCAGGGGGACCCAGCCTGGCAGCACCAACGGTTCCGAAACCACATCACCGCCGCCCGGGCCTGTGGCAAACCTTTGATCATCCATACCCGGGAGGCGCGGGCCGATACCATCCGTATCCTGCGAGAGGAAGGGGCGCGGGAAGTGGGTGGGGTGCTGCACTGCTTCACCGAGGACTGGGACATGGCCCTACAGGCCCTGGACTTGGGCTTCTACATCAGCTTTTCCGGCATCGTCACCTTTCCCGGCGCGGACGATTTGCGGCAGGTGGCGGCGCGGCTACCCCTGGACCGCCTCCTCATCGAGACAGACAGCCCCTATCTGACCCCCATCCCCCACCGTGGCCGCCCCAACGAGCCCCGCTATGTCGTCCACGTCGCTGACTGTATCGCTGGTCTCCGCGGCATGGACCGGGATGATCTGATCCAGGCAACGGGGGAGAACTTCCAGCGTCTGTTCCGACCGGCATCCCTGCCCGGTGGGAACGGGTAAAACCATGGCGTGAACCAAGGTACTGCCTGGGACCACTCAGAACTGCCCGCGCTTAGCGAGCAGGGCATCGATTTCGCGGGTCGCCTCCTCCCAGTTCCGCTGGTCGAATCGAGGATCGAAACCATGCTTTTCGGAGAGGTAATAGGCCGCCTCCCGAATCATGGCCTCCCGCTCGGCTGGATCGATTGGCGCGGGGCGAGTTGCGGCGGTGACCGGCGCCAGGGGAGGGGGGATGGGCGCCGCTGCCTGGGGTTGAATCGGGACGTGAGGGGCACTGGGGATACGGGGGGCAGTGGCGCTTGGCCCGGGCCCGCTGGCCGTGGCGGTAACTGGTGCGTTAGCCACCGGTGTCGCCGGTGATATGGCTGGAGACGTGGTGGGGGCCACGGTTGCCTGGGGCGCGGCGGGGCCGGTTGCGGAACTGGCGAGGGCCTGGGATGTGGCGGTTGCCGGCACCTTGGGGTTAGCTGGCCGCGCCACCGTCTTGCGGGTCACCGTGGATTTTTTGGTTACCGGTGCCTGGGTGGCTTCCGGTGCCTTGGCCGTCGTCTTCTTGGTCAGGGGCGCCGGACTGATTTCCGGCGCTTTGGTCGTGGTTTTCTTCCGACTAGTACCAGAGACGGGGGTCGCGCTGGCGGTGGCCTTCTTGGTCGTCGTCTTTTTGGTTATGATTGGTTTTTCAACAGTCATCGTTGTTCAAACTCCTGCAAAGGGAAATTTTATACCTGATCACAATGCGATGTTTCGATTTTCCCCGACCCGCCCCGTCGAGGCCGAAAATCGAAATGGTTCAGGTATGTCCGTCTCATCCCATCTGACTGTCATGAGTGGTCCTCCCGCCCCCAGGTGATGATGAAAGATGCGGCTGGTGACGTTCTCGCAAACGTTCATGAGGTGGCCCGCCCCGCCCTTAATGGTGGAAGGCACCATTGGTGTCATGCACGTGACTGTCATGAGTCTGCTCGTCACGCCCCCGACGATTGAGGACGCCGCGGGTGTCTAAGCGCCAAGGTCCTGTCTCTCGTCGTAACCTATCGCACAGGCTTAGATGCAGATGAACGTTACCTGGGTCAATAATAATGCCGAAATGATGGCAACCGAAACCTCGGTTCGATTAAATTGATTGGGGATTCCTCCGCAGCCTGTTACCGGGATTGGGCATGCCCATGGGCAGCCAAAGCCCTTCACCCGTCACGCCGTTGTTGTTTGCGTGATATCGGCAGCATCGACATCATCGCCCTGGTCGAACCCCTGGCACCCGACTTTCGCCTGGAACCAGCCCTCATCTTGGCCGTCATCGAGGGCAAAACCAACTTCAACATTCAGGCGCAATCCCCCCAGAACACCCAAGGCCTGATGCAACTCATCTTCCCGACCGCCGAGCGCTTCGGCGTCACCAACGTCTGGGACCCGCTGCTGAATCTCACAGGGGGCAGGGTCTATCCGCGCTGGCTGCTTTGCCACTTCGACGGCGACCTGGAACTCCCCCTCGCTGGACATAACGCCGGCGAGCAGGCGGTGGCCAAGCAGGGCGCGGTACCCCTTTATCCCGAGACCCGGACCTGCGTCAAGCGCATCCAGCGTCGGCGGGATCGCGCGGCCGAGGATGAGCGGCAGCGGCCCCTACCCTCGACCCCCTCATGATGCTCATGGAGAGGGTCAAGGCATCGCCCCCAGAACCCGCGCCGGATGACCGCCAGCAGGACCCCAACCTGAGCGTTCTCATTGTCAACTTCAATGGCGGAGCCCTCCTGACGCAGTGCATCCAGGCGGTCCTGGCCTCGCCGCTGACGCTGGAGGTGATCGTCAGTGACAACGGCTCCACGGATTCCAGTCTGGTGGACCTGGAGACCTGTTTGGGTCGGGACGAACGCTTGCGCATCCACCGCAACTACGCCAATCTTGGCTTCGCCGCTGGGCACAACCGTGTCCTGCCCCTGGCCCAGGCCCCATATCTCCTGTTCCTGAATCCGGATTGTCTCGTGGAACCGACCACCTTGCCACGGATGCTGGACTTCATGGCACGGCACCCGGAGGTGGGCATGGCGGGGGCCATCATCCGCAATCCGGATGGCACGGAGCAACGAGCCTGCCGGCGCCGCCTGCCGGACCCCTGGATAAGCCTGGTCAGATTTCTCCATCTGGAAGGGCGTTGGCCCAGTCTGTTCGCGGCCAAGCGGCTCAACCTCCAGGACGACCCCCTGCCCTCGGCCCCCCAGGCCGTCGAGGCCGTATCCGGCTCCCTCATGCTGGTGCGCCGTGAGGCCCTGGACCGGGTCGGCCCCTTGGACGAAGGCTATTTCCTCCATTGCGAAGACCTCGACTGGTTCATGCGCTTCCGGCAGGCAGGAATCCCGATCTACCTGATCCCGTGCGCCGAGGCCCGGCACCATCAGGGCTCCTGTAGCGCCGACCGGCCCATCCGGGTGGAATGGCACAAGCACCAAGGCATGGTCCGCTATTTCCGGAAATTCCAGTGCCGCGATTACCCCTTGCCCTTCAGTTGGCTGGTACTGACCGGGATCTGGGCCCACTTCGGCGCCTTCGTGCTCCTCCAGGGCGCCCGGCGCCTCGTGCGACAGGTAACCCAGGCACGATGACCGATTGCTCCCCTGCAAACTCCCCCCTGGTTGCCCCCCGAGAGCAAGGAGAGGAAGGACAGCCAGACGACGAGGGTCCGCTGGCGAACATGTTCTTCGGAGACAAACTCAGGTTGACCAGGTAATCGTCCAGCGCGGTCAGGGACCACACAGGGCGCTGGCGGAGGCCTTGCCCTAGGAGCTTAGGCGCTGGTGGGGAGTCATTCCAGTTGCCGGCGTTCTTCTCGCCAGGCGCCCAAATCGATCTGGTTCAGTTGGATCGCCGTCCGTGGCTGAATCCAATTCATGACCGCCACCAAGACCCGCACCGCACTGCCTTACGAGCGGAATGGGTGCGACCGCCTCGCGTCCTGCGATCGATTGGACCCGCATCCGCAACCGATTGCGCTCGCCAACCCGCTCGTAGCCGATGTCTGCGGCATAGTGGCGGATAAGGTTCAGGGCAAAGTCGTCGGGCAGGTTGGCGGTCTCCAGCGGGTTGCCAGGAGGGCCGGCGCCGTCCAGGCGCGGTTCCAGGCTGCGTTGTTTTTCCGAGAAGGCCAGCACCAGCTCGATGTCAGGGTGGGTGGGGCCGCTTGGAGCGGGACTGGCCGTGACTTTGACCGTCAGGGGAGGACCGGTCGAGGCCGTGCCCGCCAGAGCGGAGCTGGCCACAATCTGGCCAGTCGGGACAGCACGTGGCGGGGCGAGGGGGGTGAGGAGCACGCCCAGAACCTCTTCCGCCAGGAGCTGAGCGGCATGGGCGATCCGGTGGGGGATCAGATGCTTCTCGCAGAAACCTTCGATCTTGCCGACCAGGGCGTAAGGGTCGTAATCGGCGGTGGTGACGTGGTAGCTGAGGCTGCGGACCTTGCCGATGAAGTCGCGGTCGCGCTGACGCTGGGGATGGTCGAAGATCCGTTCCGGGGGCCCTTCCTCGTAGATGAGCCCCTCGTCCAGGTAAAAGACGCGGGTGGAGACGTCGCGGGCGAATTCCATCTCGTGGGTAACAATGGCCATGGTCATGCCTTGTCTGGCCAGACGGCGGATGACCGCCAGGACCTCGCTGACCATGGTGGGGTCCAAGGCCGAGATGGGCTCGTCAATAAGGATGATCTCTGGCTCCATGGACAGGCAACGGGCGATGGCCACGCGTTGCTTCTGGCCGCCGGAGATCTCATCGGGAAGGCTGTGGGCCTTCTCCGCCAGCCCGACCATGCGCAGCAGTTCCAGCCCGGTGGTGGCCGCCTGCGCCGGGGGTTTACCCAGGAGGCGGATAGGGCCGATGGTGAGGTTCTCCAGGACCGTCAGGTGGGAGAAGAGGTTGAAGGACTGGAAGACCGTGCCCATGCGCCGCCGCAGGGCCGGGACATTGGCCTTGGGGGCCAGAATGTCCTCGCCATCGATCTCGATGCGCCCACCACTGGGCTGGTCAAGGAGGTTCAGGCAGCGCAGGAAGGTGCTCTTACCGGTGCCGGAGGGACCGATGATGGAGATGACCTGGCCCCGTCGGATCTCGGCGTTGATATCCTTGAGGACCATCAGGTCGCCGAAGCGTTTGCAGAGGTGTTCGACCCGGATCATGCTTGCTGGGTGACCGGCGTTGGCAGACGGGGGGGATCAGCAAGGAGCCTTGCCCGAAGTGTCGGGCCAGTCCGATGGAGACTGGACCCTGCCTCCCGGACGATGGCCAGTCCCGGAAGACGTCAGGCCAGTTCAGCCAGGGCGGCTTCCTTGGTGTCGCAGATGCGCAGAATGGTGTGGAAGCCCGACAGGTGGAAGACCTCCCGCACTTCGTCGGTCAGGCCCGTGAGGATCAGACGACCACTTCTGGCCTTGACCTGCTTGGCAACCATCAGGATGCTGCGCAGGCCGGCGCTGCTGATGTACTCGAGCCCGTTAAGCTGGATGACGAAGTCGGAGGCATCCGGGGTCGCGGCCTCGGCGAAGGCCTTATCGAAGAGGGGGGCGGTGACGGCATCCATCCGGCCCTTGAGTTCGATGATCCGGACGGAACCGTGCTGGCTGTGAGTGATATCCAATTGATTACCCCTGGCTGTGGATTGGCTGAGCACGCCCCGAAGGAGCGTTGAATGGAGAAACACCCGAATTATATGTCCGGATCTCCCGCGTCGGGAGGGATTTTAGGGCCTACCACGTCCTCCGCCCCCTTGCTGCGCGTCACCGGGCTGAGCACCCACCTGGGTCCCGCGATGACCCCCCTGCGGGTCGTGGATGGCGTCGATCTGGCAGTCCGTCGCGGGGAGACCTTCGCCCTGCTGGGGGAATCCGGTTGCGGCAAGTCCATGATGGCGCTGTCGTTAATGCGCCTGCTGCCGCCCTCGGGCCGGATCGTCGCCGGCCGGGTCTGGCTGGGTGAAACCGAGTTGCTGGGTCTGCCGGAGCAGGCCATGCGCCGTGTCAGGGGCGGGCGCATGGGCATGATCTTCCAGGAGCCCCAGACCTCCCTCAATCCGGTCCTGATGGCGGGGCGGCAAATCGCCGAGGCGATCAGGGCACACCCGGGTTCCTGTCCCCCGGACAAGGTCGGCGCCCGGGTGTTGGCCCTGTTGGATGCCGTGGGTATTCCTGACCCGGATCGCCGGGCGCGGGAATATCCCCATCAGTTATCCGGTGGCATGAAGCAGCGAGTCATGATCGCCATGGCCTTAGCCGGCGGGCCTGAACTGCTGATCGCCGACGAGCCGACCACGGCCCTGGACGTCACCATTCAGGCCCAGGTGCTGGGTCTGCTCAAGGGGTTGCAGGCCGAAACCGGTCTGGCCGTGCTTCTCATCACCCATGACCTGGGGGTGGTGGCGGAGACCGCGGACCGACTCGCCGTCATGTACGCCGGCCAGATCGTCGAGACCGCCACCAGCGCCGATTTTTTCGCCCATGCCGCCCACCCTTACAGCCGCATGCTGCGGGAGAGCCTGCCGACTCCCGAAAAGCGCCATCGCCGACTGGCGGTCATCCCCGGGCGGGTGCCACCCCTGGATCAGGATATACGTGGCTGCCGCTTCGCCGAGCGCTGCGACCGGGTCATGGCCATCTGTCGCGAGCAGGAACCGGCCTGGCGGGAAGCCTGGGGGGGCCATGGGGTCCGCTGCCACCTTTGGACCGGCACCTCCAAGCTCCCAGGGGTGCGGGGCGAGACCGTGACCAAGGCCCTGGCCGGTATCCAGACCTCGATGCCGGTCGATGCTCACGCCGGTGCTTCAGCTGAGGTTGGTGTTGATACAGGGGACCCTGCTTTGGCCGCTATTCGCGCTGATGCGCTCGCTGATACTCACATTGATGCTCAAATCGATGCCCCGGTCGAGGTACCCGCCGAGGATCAGGCCGGCATGGCAGACGGTGAGACCCTGGTTGCCGTCCGAGGCCTCCAGATTCATTTCCCCATCCACAAGGGTTTTTTCCGTCGGGTTGTCGGCCAGATAAGGGCGGTCGACGGCATCGACCTGGACATTAAGGCCGGTCACACCCTAGCTCTGGTGGGAGAGTCAGGGTGCGGCAAGACCACCGCTGGCAAGGGGTTACTGCAACTCATCCCGCCCACCGGAGGGAGCGTGCGCTATCGCGGGCGGGAACTGACCGGGCTAAGCGCCGCGGCGATGCGCCGCTATCGCAAGGACCTGCAGATGATTTTCCAGGACCCCTTCGCCTCCATGAACCCGCGCCTGCGGGTGGGGGATATCGTCGGTGAAGGCCTCCAAGCCCTGGCTCTGGCACCGGGCCGGGCCGAACGCCGCGTCCAGGTCCAGAACCTGCTGGATGAGGTTGGCCTCCCGCCCGATGCCACGGACCGCTATCCCCACGAGTTCTCCGGTGGCCAGCGCCAGCGCCTCTGCATCGCCCGCGCCCTGGCGGTCGCGCCACGCGTCATCGTCTGCGACGAGCCCACCAGCGCCCTGGACGTATCGGTCCAGGCCCAGGTCCTGAACCTGCTGAAGGGGCTTCAGGCGCGCAAGGGGCTGGCCTACCTCTTCATCACCCACAACATCTCGGTGGTGTCCTACCTGGCCCACGAAGTTGCCGTCATGTATCTGGGGAGGATCGTGGAGCGGGGACGGGTGGAGGAGGTCCTGGATGATCCGCGCCACCCCTATACCCGCGCCCTGCTGTCCGCGGTACCGCGCATCGATCCTGATTCCCGCCGGGAGTTCATTCGCCTGGAGGGGGATCTGCCATCCCCCGCCGCCCCGCCACCTGGTTGCCACTTCCACCCCCGTTGCCCCAAGGGCCAGCCGGAATGCGCCCAGCGCTACCCGCCGGCGGTACGCCTGAGCGCCACCCGCAGCGTCCACTGCCTGCGCCTGTCGGGCGATTGAGCCCTAATCTCCGGGCGAATTGACACCCCCTAAGGTGTTCCGTTTTGAAATATATATCCCAGGGAGTACGATCCTGGCCAGGGGGGAGCGAAAAAAGCGAGCAATTGACTTGGGCTGTCGATAGTCACCCAGCCCCGTCCCGCATGGCGTACAATTTCGTCGTCGACCTCATCAACCTACGAACTTTGTGTTTTCCCGGGTCGGGTATAAGTCTTCCACGGCGGCGAGAGGCTGACATGTCACTTCAGTCCCCCGAGGCCATCGATCAGGTGGTGGCCACATTGTTGCGGGCACAGGGTAATGAACCCGAGCGCCTTCTCCAGTACCTGATCGAGATTCAGGGCGCCTTCTCCCATGTCCCCGTGGCGGCAGTGGAGGCGCTGTCGGTGGCCTTAGGCGTGACCCGTTCCCGCATCCGCGCCGCCATCGATTTCTACGCCTTCCTCCACGACCGGCCGCGCGGTAACTTCGATATTCTCTTCAGCGACAACATCACCGACCGTATGGCCGGTAGCGAGGCCCTGCGCGAACGGCTGTGCGCTTGTCTGGGGGTAGGGCTGGACGAGCCGCGAGCGGACAGCCGGGTCACCATCGGCCTGACGTCCTGTACGGGCATGTGCGATCAGGGGCCCGCCCTTCTGGTCAACGGCCAGGCGGTAACGGCACTGACTCCGGCCCGCATCCAGGCTATCGCCGACTTGGTGGAGGCGGGGACGCCCCTGGCGGACTGGCCCGCCGGATTTTTCGCCGTCCGGGACAATATCCAGCGGGCCGGTCTCCTGCTGGCTAACCCGGAAACCACGGGTGCCGGCCTCCGGCGTTTCCTGGAACTGGGACCGGCGGCGGCCCTGCAAGAGGTGGAGCGCTCGGGTCTGCGCGGACGGGGGGGGGCGGGCTTCACTACCGGCCTCAAGTGGCGCATCTGCCGCGAAACCCAGGCCGATGAACGTTATGTGGTGTGTAACGCGGACGAAGGCGAGCCGGGTACCTTCAAGGACCGGGTGCTGCTCAGCCGTTACGCTGACCTGGTCTTCAAGGGCATGACCCTCTGCGCCGGCATCGTCGGCTCCCGCCGGGGTTATCTCTATCTGCGCGGCGAATACCGCTATCTGGTCCCGCACCTGGAAGGGGTGCTGCTGCGGCGTCGGGAACAGGGGCTGCTGGGAGAGAAGATTCTCGGGCGGGAAGGCTTCGACTTCGATATCGAAATCCACCTTGGCGCTGGGGCCTATGTCTGCGGCGAGGAGTCGGCCCTGATCGAGTCCCTGGAAGGAAAGCGTGGCATCATCCGCAAACGCCCCCCCTATCCGGTCGTCAGCGGTTTCCGCGAGCAACCCACGGTGGTCAACAACGTCGAGACCTTCCTCGCCGCCGCCCGCATCGTCGAGCATGGCGGCTACTGGTTCCGCGGGGAGGGCACACAGATCTCCGCCGGTACCAAGATTCTGAGCATCAGTGGCGATGTGGCAAGGCCCGGGGTCTACGAATATCCCTTCGGCACCCCCGTCAGTCAGGTGCTCACGGATTGCGGTGGGGAAGATGCCCAGGCGGTGCAGGTCTCCGGCGCCGCGGGGGAGACCCTGGCGCCAGCGGAGTTCGGCCGGGCCATCGCTTTCGAGGACCTGCCCACCGCCGGCGCCTTTATGGTCCTGGGGCCCGCACGTGACCTGCTGGAGATGAACCGCAACTTCGCCCGCTTTTTCGCCCACGAGAGCTGCGGCTTCTGCACCCCCTGCCGGGTGGGTGGCCGG
>SBFV01000270.1 GCA_006227775.1 Gammaproteobacteria bacterium
GCGGCGGAGCGCAGGGCGGCCTCGTAGGGGGCGGGGTCGATGGCGTAGAGCAGGTCCCCGGGCGCCTAATCTCAGTTGTGAACGCGGAAGCCTCACCAAACCAGCGGGGATGGATAGGCGATAAAGCCGTCTCGAAGGAAAGAAGCATGGAGGGTGCATTGGCGAGCGGCGTATCCTGGCGCCTGGATGGGCTGGCTGAATTCAGCTTAGACGTCGGTCGAAACCCTTGCAAGGCGCCCTGGGGGGCATCTATGTCCAGATGGTCGATCGGATTTGGCCGTTGAGCCGAGACAGTCCACTAGCCGATGTCTTGGGCGGCGCCATGCCAGGGTCGGACCTGAATGCCTTTGTGGATCAGCGTTTCGTCGCCACCATAGACCAGCAGGGGTGAGAGGGCTTGTTGACCGGCAATCCCCAGCCAGCGCTCCAGCCCGACGAAATAGTCCCGGTTGAGGGTTTGGCCGGACTTGATCTCGACGGGGCGCAACCGGCCCCCGGCATCGATGATCACATCCACCTCGTTGCCGTTGCTGTCGCGCCAATAGGAGAGGGGGGCGCGTTCACCCCGGTTGAGGTAAGCCTTGGCCAACTCGGCAACCACCAGGTTTTCAAAGAGATTGCCCCGCAAGGGATGGGTCTGAAGCTGGGCGGGTTCCTGAATCCCCAACAGCCAGCAAACCAGGCCGGTATCGTAAAAATAGAGTTTGGGTGCCTTGATCAGGCGCTTGTTGAAGTTGGCATGGTGGGGACGAAGCTGGAACAGGAGGTAGCTGGCCTCCAGCACCGAGAGCCAGGCCTTGGCGGTGTTGTGGGTGATGCCGGCGTCGGTGGCCAGGTCGGACAACCGCAGGAGCTGCCCGCAGCGCCCCGCGCAGAGGTGAACGAAGCGCTGAAAACTGTCCAGGTCCTGGACCTTGAGGAGTTGGCGGACATCGCGCTCCACATAGGCCATGACGTAAGCAGGCAGCCAGTCACGTGGGTTGAGACCACGGTCATAGAGGGGCGGGTAGCCGCCCGTGAACAGCATCGCTTCCAGGCTGGGTGGTCGGAGGCCGGCCCGATCCAGTTCCTGGATGGAGAAGGGCAGCAATTCGACGAAGGCCGTCCGTCCCGCCAGGGATTGGGTGACGCCTGATAGCAGGCCAAACTGTTGGGACCCGGTGAGCAGAAACAGGCCCAGGCGTCCATCGCTGTCCACCCGGGTCTGGAGATAGGAGAGCAGCTCCGGCGCCCGCTGCACCTCGTCGAGCACCGCGCCGTCCGGAAACCGCGCCAGGAACCCCCGGGGGTCATCCAGGGCCAGTCGGCGCAGATCCGGCTCTTCCAGGGAGGCATAAGGCCGGTCGCGAAAGACCGCCTTCGCCAGCGTGGTCTTGCCGGATTGTCGCGGACCCGTGAGGGTGACCACGGGAAACCCGGTCAGAAGCTGACGCAAGCGGTCTTCAAGTGCGCGGCGGATCATGACGGGACATCAGCCTATGTGAATTGTAAATTTGATTTATATTTTACATAGATAATGCTTCGGATTGCTCGTCGTATGTGCCTGGCGAAGTGACGCGCGGTCAGGGTATTCAGAAAATGCGCGATACTCCCAGTGAATGAAAGAATGAAAGTTTCCAACATTTAAGGCAATCAGTGGCTCGGGTCGCCGGCCTCGTAGCGGTAATGCTTTATCTGGCGGCGGATGTTGCGTTGGACGATGACGCCCAGCACGCGCCATTCCAGGCCGGTGAGGTCGATCTCCGGGTAGAGGGGATTGAGGGCGACCAGGGTCTCCCGCCCCTGGGCATCCCGGCGGTACTGGCGGAACCAGCGTACCCCCTCGACCTCGACGAAGATGTACATGCCGTCACCGCAGCGGTCTTCGGGGCGGATGACGATGATGCACTGGTCGGGAAATTCCGGCTCCATCTCGTTGCCCAGGACTTGCAGGGCATAGGGTTCGCGGAGGCTGCAGCCGGTGAAATCGAAGGGGGGCTCGGTCATGGGCTTGGTCTCATGGGGACAAGGTAGTCGCGATCGGGGATAAGGCGGTCATCAGGGCATGGCCTGCATCACCTCATTTAACGCCAAGAGGGCATGCCCACTCCAGCGCCAAACGGGGGCGACCCGCCAGGTCGGCTTGGGGGTGCTCGACGCTGAATAGCGAGAATGGATTCACGCCGCTCTGTAGATGGGCGTCCTGTAGATTAAGGGCTCTAAACAAGAGTTGGGGCTCAGTCCCCGGCCTCGCCCTGAGCTATCATCACGCCCCGGGCCCGCACCGAGGCCCATGGCAGCGAGAATGACCGCCCCATGATCACCAACGCCACCGAAAGGGTCCACAAGGACCGCCGCGACGCCCACAACCTCAAGGCGATGCTGCCTTATCTGTGGGAATTCCGCGGTCGCGCCCTGCTGGCCCTGGCTTGCCTGGTGTTGGCCAAGGTGGCGACCGTCGGCGTGCCCCTGGTGCTCAAGGAGATCGTCGATGCCTTTGAGCAGGCCAAGGATCAGGTGCTGGTCCTGCCCGTGAGCCTGCTGCTGGCCTATGGCCTGCTCAAGCTCTCCGCCTCCCTGTTCAACGAATTGCGGGACGTCGTCTTCGCCCGGGTGCGCTACCGGGCCATGCGCCGCCTGTCCACCAAGGTGCTGACGCACTTGCACCGCCTGTCCCTGCGCTACCACCTGGGGCGCCAGAGCGGGGCCATCAGCCGCGACCTGGAGCGGGGCACGCGCTCGGTCAGCTCCATCATGAACTACCTGGCCTTCAGCATCCTGCCGGTGCTGGTGGAGTTCACCCTGGTGGCGGTCATCCTGCTGTCGCGTTACCAACTGGCCTTCACCCTGGTGACCTTCGGCGCGGTGGCCGTCTACGCCCTCTTCACCTTCGCCATCACCGAGTGGCGCATGGACTACCGCCACCAGATGAACCGCCTGGACTCGGAGGCCAACGGCCAGGCCTTCGATAGCCTCATCAACTACGAGACGGTCAAGTATTTCGGCAACGAGGGCCTGGAACTGCGGCGCTACGACGGCACCCTGGACGCCTGGGAGGAGGTGGCGGTGAAGAGCCAGACCTCCATGTCCCTGCTCAACTTCGGCCAGGGGGCCATCATCGCCCTGGGGGTGACCCTGATCATGTTCCTCGCTGCCCGCGGGGTGGTATCCGGGGAGATGAGCATCGGCGACCTGGTGCTGGTCAACGCCCTGCTGCTGCAGATTTTCATCCCCCTCAATTTTCTCGGTATCGTCTATCGTCAGATCAAGTATGCCCTGGCGGACATGGACCTGGTGTTCAAGCTGCTGGAGCGGGAGCCGGAGGTGCGCGACGCCCCGGACGCCAAGCCCCTGGCCCTGGGGAAAGGCGAGGTCCGTTTCGAGGGGGTGGATTTCCATTACCAGCCGGAGCGGCCCATCCTGCATGGCTTGAGTTTCGCGATCGGCGCTGGCCAGAAGGTGGCGGTGGTGGGCCATAGCGGGGCGGGCAAGTCGACCCTGTCGCGGCTGCTGTTCCGCTTCTACGATGTCACCGGCGGGCGCATTCTCATCGATGGCCAGGATCTGCGCACCCTGACCCAGGACAGCCTGCGCGCCGCCATCGGCATAGTCCCCCAGGACACGGTGCTGTTCAACGACAGCATCTATTACAACATCGCCTACGGTCGCCCGGACGCCACCCGGGCGGAGATCGAAGGGGCGGCGGCCATGGCCCATATCCGCGACTTCGTCGAGTCCCTGCCGGACGGCTGGGACACGGTGGTGGGCGAGCGTGGCCTCAAGCTCTCCGGCGGCGAGAAACAGCGCGTGGCCATCGCCCGCGCCATTCTCAAGCGTCCGCGCATCCTGGTTTTCGACGAGGCGACCTCTTCCCTGGACAGCCAGACCGAGCAGGCCATCGGCCGCACCCTGGCGGAGGTGGCGGAGAACCACACCACCCTGGTCATCGCCCACCGGCTGTCCACGGTGGTGGACGCGGACCGCATTCTGGTACTGGAGGGTGGGCGGCTGGTGGAGCAGGGCAGTCATCGCGAGCTTCTGGACCAGGGGGGGCGCTATGCCGCCATGTGGGAACTGCAGCGGCGGGAACGGGAACGGGCGCTGGAGGAGGCGCGGGGCGAGACCCAGCGCGAGGCTAGCGACGTATCGGATCTGGCCCAGGCGGGAAATGCCTCCCTCACCGGCACGGGGCACTGACGGCCCCTGGTGCCCGACCTATGCTGAACTTGCGCCTCATCCATGCCGCGTGGGCCCCAGCCCCGATCCGCGTCCGCCGATCCGCCTCCTGCCCGCCGCGCCACGCTTGCTCTGGCATCCGGTCACCCCAATTATGCCCGCCATGAATCACTGCGCCATTTGCCCGGGATGGGTGACTTCTGGCGGGGCCAACCCGAATTCCTTCCGGTGAGATTCAAGACCGCATCCATGCTGTCGAAACCCTCACCGGACGCTGCCCGAGCCTCCCGGGCGCGGTGGAAAACCCGAGGCCTCGGATATAAGTCCGGCATGTTCAGCCCCCCGCCCTCCACCGCCGATCCTCCGATCCTCGATGCCCAGGGTTGCCCTTCGTCCTGGGGTCTGTTGGGGGGGATCGGGTTACGGGGTCCCCTGGCTGGCATGATCCTGGGGCTGGGGGGTCTGGCGGGGGTGCCGCTTCTGCCGACGGCCGGGCCCTGGTCCGGCCTCGTGACCCCGATCTGGATGGGCTCCCTGGCACTGTCCATCGGTGGTCTTGGTCTCGTGGGGCTGCGCCTGCGCCAGCGCTTGCTGTCTCCCCTGGCCGTGCTGGAGGCGACGGTGGCACGGGTTTTTCAGGGCGAGCCCGGGGCCAGCCTGTCCCTGCGGGAGCCTGCCCTGGCGGCGGGGGTCCTGGGTCCCCTGGTGCGCGCCATCCATGGCATCAACGAGGAACTGGCCGAGATCTACGAAGATATGGACAATCGGGTGGCCCGCCAGACTATGCGTCTCGCGCAAAAGACGGCGTCGATCAAGACGCTTTACGAGGTCGCGGCGGGAATCAACACCGCGAATTCAATGGACGGCCTGTTGCTGCGCTTCCTGCGCGTGCTCAAGGAGATGGTCAATGGCCGCGCGGCCTCGGTACGTCTGGTTCTGCCGGATGGTGCCAGGCGGCTGGTAGGTTCCATTGGCCTTGATGGGGAACTGGTGAGCGATCCCGCGATGGGCCCCGTCGACCTGTGCCTCTGTGGCAACGTCCTGGCTCCCGGCGATATCCTCTGCGATCAGGACTGCCAATACTGCTCCCGTGTCTATGGACGTCGGATGTTCCGCGGTGACGAGATCGATGTGGTAACCATCCCCCTGGAACATCGGGACGAATTACTCGGCTTCTACACCATCTTCGTCGACAAGCCCGGAATCGCGGCCCGAGAGGACATCCTCGAGCTCCTCTACAGTATCGGTCACCATTTGGGCATCGCGGTGGCCAAATACCGCTCCGACGAGGCCAGTCGTCGTCTTTCGATCATCGAGGAGCGCAACTCCCTGGCCAACGAGCTCCACGACTCCCTTGCCCAGACCCTCGCAAGCCTGCGGTTGCAGGTGAATCTGCTGGGCGAGACGCTGGAACAGGCTGAGACGCCGGCCAAGGCCCGGCTGGACCTGGAACGTTTGCGGGGCGGCTTGGACGAAGCGAACCGCGAGTTGCGCAGTCTGCTGGCCAATTTTCGGGCGCCCCTGGACCAGCGCGGCCTGGTGCCGGCCCTGGAACGGATTACGGAGAGTTTCCGCCAGGCTACTGGGCTTCACGTCCTCTTTCAGAACAACACCCGCCCCATTGAGCTGCCGCCCGCTGGTGAGCTCCAGGTCATCCGCATCGCCCAGGAGGCCCTGGCCAATATCCGCAAGCATGCCCGGGCGCATACGGTGCGGGTCCTGTTGGCGACCCGACTGGATGGCGGTCAGGCCCTGTTGGTCGAGGACGACGGGGTCGGTTTCCGCCTGCCTGATGCCGAAAGTCAGGGGGGTGAGCACATCGGCCTCTCCATCATGCGGGAACGGGCACGGCGCATTGGCGCCGAGCTGCGTATCGAGACCGAGCCGGAGGAGGGGACCCGGGTGGAACTACATTTCTCACTGCCGGAGCGCCATCATTCC
>SBFV01000216.1 GCA_006227775.1 Gammaproteobacteria bacterium
TATCTGGCCCTAGCCAGTGAGCTGATCCGCCGCCAACAGAAGCGCCTGGCGATCCCGGCCTGAACGGCCGCCTAACCTGACTCCGGCTCCCGCCTCATCCCACCACGAAGCCCCAGAAGAGGACCGACCCGTCATGAACATCCGGAAAAAGGGACTCGGCCGTGGCCTGGATGCCCTTCTCGGTGGCCTGAACGATGGTGGATCGGCCACCCTGGACGCCGCCGCCCTCACCCAAGCCTCAGGCGGCGAGACGGGCGAAACCGGCGGGCGCCTGGCGAAGCTCCCCTTGGACCTGATCGAGCGCGGCCGCTACCAGCCGCGTCGGGACTTCGACCCTGACGCCCTGCGGGAGTTGGCCGACTCCATCGCCGCTCAAGGAGTCATCCAGCCCGTGGTGGTGCGTGCCCTGGAAGCCGGACGCTATGAACTCCTTGCTGGCGAGCGCCGGTGGCGCGCCGCCCAGCAAGCGGGTCTTAGCGAAATCCCGGTGGTCATCCGGCAAGCCGATGAACAGGCGGCCATGGCCATCGCCCTCATCGAAAACATACAGCGCGCGGACCTGAATCCCCTGGAGGAGGCGACGGCACTGCAACGCCTCCTTGGGGAATTTGGCCTGACCCATGCCCAGGTTGCCGAGGCCATCGGCAAGTCCCGGGCCACGGTGACCAACCTCCTGCGCCTGCTCGAACTCAACGACGACGTCAAGCGCGCACTGGAGCGGGGCCAGTTAGAAATGGGCCATGCCCGGGCCCTGCTGGGCCTTAAGGGACCCCAGCAGAGCAACGCCGCCGCCCAAGTCAGCAGTCGCGGCCTCTCCGTCCGGGAAACGGAACGTCTGGTGCGCCAACTCCAGCAAGAAGGGGAAGGTCATCCAGCGGCTGCGAGACGCCCATCGAGCATCGATCCCGATGTCAGGCGTCTCCAGGATGATCTCGCTGACCGATTAGGGGCCAAGGTCCAGATTCAACCGGGTAACAGTGGTGGTGGTCGCCTCGTGATCGCCTATCACAGCCTGGACGAGTTGGATGGCATTTTGGCCCACATCAAGTAAATCCCGCTAATGCCTTGCGCCCCTTCCGGCGCCGCCGCAAGATCCCCCCATCACTAGCTTATGAACCGTGGCTAATGCACCGCAACATTGATCCACCGATAAATCATGTTTATAATGCCCCTGTTTTTGAGGTTGCCGGTGTTTGGCCAGCATCCTGGAAACAGCGGGCATGATTCGGGCGGGTGGGCGCCAGTCCCAGATACCCATGCGGATGCTCACGATCCAGGTCATCCTGACCTTGATCCTCACCATGGGTGCTCTGGTTCATTCTCCGCAGATGGCCCTGTCCATCCTGATTGGAGGGGGAACCTGTACCCTGGCAACGGCCCTGTTCGCGGTATCGGTGTTCGGTCCCTACGAGGCTACACGCCCAGATGCCTTACTGGGCAGGATCGTCGGGGCGGAGATTGGCAAGCTGATTCTGGTGATCGGCGTTTTCGCCTTTGCCTTCAACCGGGTTAGCGAGCTGAATGTACCGGCCATGTTCGTCGCCTATATCGTCGCGCAGGTGCTGCCGGCGATGATCGCCCCCTCCTGGGGTGCTGGTTCGAAACCTTGAAGAGAGACCGTCGATGGCTGCCGAAGCTTTGACCGCACAAGGATACATCAACCACCATCTGACCAATCTCACCTTGGGCGTCCTGCCCGACCGGGGTCTGACCTTCGCTCACAACGCCGACGAGGCGGCCGCCATGGGCTTCTGGGCGGTGCATGTGGACACCCTCTTTTTCGCCATCGGCCTGGGCGTCCTCTTTCTCTGGTTCTTTAAGAAGGTCGCCGACAATGTCACCGCGGGCGTTCCGGGCCCCATGCAGAACTTCGCCGAATGGATCATCGACTTCGTCGAGGAGAATGTGCGCGGCTCCTTCAGTGGCGTCAATCCTCTCATCGCCCCCTTGGCCCTGACCATATTCGTCTGGGTCTTCCTGATGAACCTCATGGACCTCCTGCCGGTGGATCTCGTTCCCTGGCTGGCGAGTCTCATCGGCATCCACCATCTCAAGATCGTCCCGACCACGGACCCGAACGCCACCTTTGGCATGTCCATCATGGTCTTCATCCTGATCGTCTACTACAGCATCAAGATCAAAGGGATCGGCGGCTTCGTGGGTGAGTTGGCCCTGCAGCCATTCGGCAAATGGGGCATCCCGGCCAACCTGGTGCTGGAGGGCATCAACCTCATCTCCAAGCCCATCTCCCTCGCTCTTCGCCTGTTCGGCAACCTCTATGCCGGTGAGATGATCTTCATCCTCATCGCGCTGATGTACGGTCACGGCATCATCATGAATATCAGCGCGGGCACTCTGCAACTGGCCTGGGCCATCTTCCACATCATCATCATCCTGCTGCAGGCATTCATCTTCATGGTGTTGACCATCGTCTATCTCGACATGGCCCATCAGGAACATCATTGATCGCCCCACCCGTCCAGTCAGCCCCCTATCAACCCAGACCCACCCAACCTCAAGAGGGAAAACAATGGAACTCACGCAAGCCCTGGTCTACGTCGCCGCCGCTCTTATGCTCAGCCTGGGCGCCATCGGCGCGGCAATCGGTATCGGTATCCTCGGCGGCCGTTTCCTGGAAGGCTCCGCCCGGCAACCCGAGCTTATCCCGGTGCTGCGCACCCAGTTCTTCATCGTTATGGGTCTGACCGACGCCCTCCCGGTCATCTCGGTCGCCATGGGTCTCTATCTGATGTTTGCCGTCTAAATGGGGATCCGGCCTCCCGCCGGTCCCGCATTTCTCGTCCATCACGAGGCAAAGGCATGAATATCAATTTGACCCTGTTCCTTCAGATGATTTCCTTCGCGGTTTTCGTCTGGTTCTGTATGAAGTTCGTCTGGCCGCCGATCGTCACTGCCTTGGCGGAGCGCAAGACCAAGATCGCTGAGGGCCTGGCTGCCGCGGAACGTGGTCACCAGGAGCAGCAGCTTGGACAGCAGCGGGCCAAGGAACTCATGGTCGACGCCAAAAAACACGCCGCCGATATCGTCTCCCAAGCGCAGAAGCGCGCCGCAGAGATCGTCGAGGAGGCCAAGGAAGCTGCTCGAGCCGAGGGTGAGCGCCTGGTCACCGCCGCCAAGGCGGAGATCGATCAGGAAACCAACCGTGCCCGGGAGGTCCTACGGGAGAAGGTGGCTGAATTAGCCCTGGCCGCCGCCACCAAAATCCTGAACAAGGAAATCGACGCCGGCGTTCACAAGGCCTTGGTCGAGTCCTTCGCCAAGCAGATCTAGGAAGCGACTATGGCCGGAGACATCACCACTATCGCCCGCCCCTACGCGGAGGCCGCCTTCGCCCGCGCCAAGGAAACCGGCCAGGTCGATGCCTGGTCCGGTGCCCTCAATCTGCTGGGGGCCTTGGCCAGTGACCCGGCCATGGCAGCCCAGATTGCCAACCCGGAAATCCCGCGTGACCTGCCGCGGGACATGCTGCTCGACCTGGGTGGTGACACCCTCCCCTCGGAGGCCCGCAGCCTGGTCAAGATCCTGGCCGAAAACAAGCGACTTTCGATATTGCCGGAGATAGCCAGGGTCTTCGAGGAGTTGGAGACGCAGCACAAGGGTGTTCGCCAAGTATTTATCCGCAGCGCCTTCGACCTTGACGCCCAGCAACGGCAGATCCTGACGAACGCCCTCCAGGCGAAGCTGAAAGCGGACGTGGAGATCACCATCGAGTTGGACTCCTCGCTCATCGGCGGCGTCGAAATCCGCTCGGAAGACCTCGTCATCGACGGCTCCGTGCGTGGCAAACTCCAAAGGCTGGCCAGCGAATTGCAAATTTAACGGGAAACCGACATGCAACTGAACCCCTCCGAAATCAGCGATCTCATCAAACAGAAGATCGAGCAATTCGACCTCAGGACCGAGGCCCGCACGGAAGGCACTATCGTCAGCCTGTCCGACGGCGTCGTCCGCATCCACGGTCTCTCCGACGCCCAGTATTACGAGATGCTGGAGTTTCCCGGCAACGTATATGGTCTGGCTCTGAACCTGGAGCGGGACTCCGTCGGAGCCGTGGTGCTCGGCGATTACACGGGTCTATCCGAGGGCGATTGGGTACGCTGCACTGGCCGCGTGCTCGAGGTACCCGTTGGCCCCCAATTGCTGGGTCGCGTCGTCGACTCGTTGGGTAATGCGCTGGACGGAAAAGGGCCGATCGGTGCCGCCCAGACCTCGCCCCTCGAAAAGGTCGCCCCCGGCGTCATAGCCCGTAAATCGGTAGATCAGCCCGTCCAGACGGGTATCAAGGCCATCGACGCCATGGTTCCCATTGGCCGGGGCCAGCGCGAACTTATTATCGGAGACCGCCAGACGGGCAAGACCGCCGTAGCCATCGACGCCATTATCAATCAGAAAGGAACGGGCGTTAAGTGCATCTATGTCGCCGTTGGCCAGAAGAATTCCTCAGTCTCCACGGTGGTACGCAAGCTGGAGGAATTTGGCGCCATGGATCATACCATCGTGGTCCATGCCGGCGCGTCTGACTCCGCGGCCATGCAATTCATCGCCCCTTACGCCGGCTGCGCCATGGGCGAGTACTTCCGTGACCGGGGAGAAGATGCCCTCATCGTCTTCGACGATCTGACCAAACAGGCATGGGCCTATCGCCAGGTCTCTCTGCTGTTGCGCCGGCCACCGGGTCGCGAGGCTTATCCAGGCGACGTCTTCTACCTCCACTCCCGCTTGCTGGAGCGCGCATCGCGCATCAACGCGGACGAGGTGGCCAAGCTCACGAACGGGGCCGTGACCGGCAAGACGGGCTCCCTCACGGCGCTGCCGATCATCGAGACCCAGGCGGGCGACGTTTCCGCCTTCGTGCCGACCAACGTCATCTCCATCACCGATGGCCAGATTTTCCTTGAGACTGACCTGTTCAACGCTGGCATTCGTCCGGCGATCAATGCCGGCCTCTCCGTGTCCCGCGTGGGTGGCGCGGCCCAGACCAAGGTTATCAAGAAGCTCGGCGGCGGTATCCGTCTGGCCCTGGCCCAGTTCCGCGAACTAGCGGCATTCTCCCAGTTTGCCTCTGACCTGGACGAAGCCACCCGCAAGCAACTGGACCGCGGTGCCCGCGTCACGGAACTGATGAAACAGACCCAGTATTCGCCCTTAAGCGTGGGGCAGATGGCCGTGTCCCTCTTCGCGGCGAACATGGGCTACTTGGACGATGTCGAAGTCCACAAGGTGGTCGATTTCGAACTGGCGCTGCAATCCTATATGAAGATCTCCCGGGCCGATCTGCTGGCAAAGATCGACGCCAAAGGCGACTACAACGAGGAAATCGAGCAGGGCCTGCACGCGGCGATCAAGGACTTCAAGGCCAACAACACATGGTAGTGCGTCCGGTACGCGCGACGAGCGTCCTTGTCCCGGCCAGGCCGGGGCGGGAAAACGTCGCGCATCCGCAACAATCGTTCGTCGGTCGAGACCCTGAAGCGCCAGCCAAGGCCATCAATGGGCTCGATCGGACGCTGGGAGCTTAGAGACATGGCCGGCGCCAAAGAAATCCGCACCAAGATCGCCAGCATCAAGAGCACGCAAAAGATCACCAAGGCCATGCAAATGGTCGCGGCGGCCAAGATGCGCAAGGCCCAGGAACGCATGAGCGCCTCGCGGCCCTATGCCCAGAAGATGCTCCAGGTCATCTCCCATTTGAGCCACGCCTCTCCCGAGTATCGCCACAGCTTCATGCGGGCGGAACGCGAGCAGAAACGCGTCGGCTACGTCGTCATTTCGTCCGACCGCGGCCTCTGTGGAGGGCTCAATACCAATCTTTTCCGCCGATTGGCAGTGCAGATCCGGGAACAGCGCAAGGCGGGGGTGGAGGTGTCCTTCGCCGTGGTGGGAGCCAAGGCCCTGGCCTTTTTCCGCCGCTTCGGCGGCAAGGTCATGTCTCAGGTGACCCATATGGGGGACAAGCCCCATATCGAGGATCTCATAGGGACCGTCAGGGTCCTGCTGGACGCTTACGAGGCGGGCGAACTCGACGCCATTTACGTGGCCTACAACGAATTCGTCAACACCATGACGCAGAAGC
>SBFV01000315.1 GCA_006227775.1 Gammaproteobacteria bacterium
CTCAGCAAGGCTGAGAAGTGAACTGCGTCAGGTAATAGATTCAAAGCCAGGCGAATTCCATTCGCCCGCCATGGGCAGAGGCTGGGGGGGCACCCTAGGGGCGGTGGCCGGGTGACGGGGAAAGCCATCCCCCCGCCCAGCAGCGGCCGTGTCCCCGCCGGTCCTGGTTACCCTGGGCCTCAGTTGCCGCGGACCTGGGCCATGACCTCGTCGGCGAAGTTCTCCTGCTTCTTTTCGATCCCTTCCCCGACCTCTACCCGGGCGAAGCGGTGAACCTTGGCGCCGGCGCGCTCCAGCAGCTTTTCCACGGTGGTTTCTGCGTCCTTGACAAAGGCCTGACCGAGGAGCGTCACCTCTTCCAGGTACTTACGCACCCGTCCGCCGATGATCTTGTCGACCACCTCCGCCGGCTTGCCGCTTTCCAGTGCCTGGACACGGAAGATCTCCTTCTCCTTTTCCAATGCCGCGGCGGGGACTTGCTCGGCGCTGACGCACATGGGGTTGCTGGCGGCCACGTGCATGGCGATATCCTTGCCCAGTTCCGGGGTGCCACCCTCCATCTCCACCAGGACGCCGATACGCACGCCATGACGGTAGGAATGAAGCTGGCCCTGGACGTTCTCGAAGCGGACCAGGCGACGGATCTGGATATTCTCGCCAATCTTGGCGATCAAGGCTTCCCGCGCCTCGGCGATGGTGGTGGTCTCGCCCGCGCGCAGGGGTTGGGCGGCGAGTGCCTCCACGTCCGCGACGGCGCTGGCCAAGGCGGCCTCGCCCACGGCATCGGCGAACTGGGCGAAGTTGGCATCCTTGGCAACAAAATCGGTCTCGCTGTTGACCTCCACCATGACGGCGCGCTTGCCATCGGGGGCGATCTTGATGACCACGGCACCGTCGGCGGCGATTCGGCCCGCCTTCTTGGCGGCCTTGGCCTGACCGGACTTACGCATGGCCTCGATGGCGGCCTCGATGTCACCCTGAGCTTCCACCAGGGCCTTCTTGCACTCCATCATGCCGGCCCCGGTGCGCTCTCTGAGCTCCTTGACCAATGCGGCGGTGATTTCCATCGATGATTCTCCAGGATTCGGATAGGTGAAACGCCACGACCCACCGAGGGGACGCCGCGTGTGAACAGGATTCGGCGGGAATGACCGGGCGGCGGACCGCCCGGCCGCACCGGGGCGGGAATCGCTAGGGACGCGCCCTCAAGCGGCTTCCGGCGTCGCCGCCCCGGCCTCGATGTACTCGTCGCTCCGACCCGCCATAGCGGCGGCGCTCTGGCGTCCATCCAGGACAGCGTTGGCGGCCGCGGAGATGTAGAGGCGCACGGCGCGGATGGCATCGTCGTTACCGGGGATCACGTAGTCGATGGGTCCCGGATCGTTGTTGGTGTCCACCACGCCCACCACCGGTATGCCGAGCTTGTTGGCCTCGGTCACGGCCAGCTTCTCATGGCCGACGTCGATGATGAACAGGGCGTCGGGGAGGCCACCCAAATCCTTGATGCCCCCGAGGCTCAGTTCCAGTTTTTCCCGCTCCCGGCTCAGGCCCAGGGCCTCCTTCTTGCTGAAGCGGTTGATGCTACCATCCTCGAACATGGCCTCGAGTTCACGCAGGCGCTTGATGGACTGTTTGATGGTCTTGAAGTTGGTCAGCATGCCGCCAAGCCAGCGGTGATTGACGAAGGGCATCCCGCAGCGTACGGCCTCCTCCTGGATGGCATCGCGGGCGGCGCGCTTGGTACCGACGAACAGGACCTTGCCGCCGTTGGCGGACAGGGTGCCGATGAAATTCAGGGCCTCACGGAACAGCGGCAGCGTCTTTTCCAGATTGACGATATGGATCTTATTGCGCTGACCAAAAATGTAAGCCCCCATCTTGGGGTTCCAGTAACGGGTCTGATGGCCGAAGTGGACACCGGCCTCCAGCATGTCCCGCATGGATACTTGAGTCATGGTCGAAACCTCGTTGGCTTTGGGTTGAACCTCCACGCCTCCCCAGGCAACGACCCGCGCGGGCGGGCACCCGGTTGTCCTGGTGAGGGGGCGTGTGTGGCGTTGGGGCGCCGGTCTGGCCGGGCCCAGAAACGGGAGCGAGAACCTCTGCGTCGTCGCGCCTCTTCGAGGATCGGCCCCGGGCTTCCGCCTTGAGGGCGAATCGGTTTGCCGAACCTAGCTCCCTTTTATACCATAGGGTTCAGGATTCGAGCAATTTCAAGCCTGTCTCGGCGCCTGCCAGCCGGCCGTCGTCCCCGTCATCTCCGGAAGTGCCCTCCCCGCATGAGCGTAACTATCAAGACCGCGAACGAAATCGCGAAAATGCGTATTGCCGGCCGACTGGCCGCGGAGGTCCTGGAGATGATCGAGGAACACGTGGTCCCTGGGGTGTCGACCGGGGAACTCGACCGAATCTGTCACGACTATATCATCCAGGTTCAGGGCGCCATACCCGCCCCCCTCAATTACCGGGGCTTCCCAAGATCCATCTGCACCTCCGTTAATCACCAGGTCTGCCATGGTATTCCCGGTGACAAACAGCTCAAGAGAGGCGACATCGTCAATATCGACGTCACCGTGATCAAGGATGGCTACCATGGCGATACGAGCAAGATGTTCTGCCTCGGCGAACCCTCCATCCTCGCTCGGCGTCTGGTCAAGGTGACCCATGAGGCCCTCTGGCTCGGTCTGAATCAGGTCCGTCCCGGGGCCACCCTGGGAGATATCGGCTACACCATCCAAGCCTATGTGGAGAGTCAGCGCTTCTCCGTGGTGGAGGAATACTGCGGTCACGGCATCGGCCGAGACTTCCACGAAGAACCCCAGGTGCTCCATTACGGTAAGCGCGGCCAGGGTCTGGTGCTGCGCCCGGGCATGTGCTTTACCATCGAGCCCATGGTCAACGCCGGCAAGCGTTTTATCAAACTGCTGCCGGACGGCTGGACCGTGGTTACCAAGGATCGCTCCCTCTCGGCCCAATGGGAACATACGGTGCTGGTCACCCCTGAGGGACGCGAGGTCCTCACCTTGCGGCGGGAGGAGCAATTGGAGGCAGGGGGCGGGCCAATCCCGAGATGAAGATCGAGGCCCGGGTCAAGGCCCTGGATTCCCTAGTGGCACAGTGGCTGGAGGCGGACCTGGCCCAAGGGGTCGAAACCATCCCCGCCTTTCGCCGTGCCCTGCGGGAGGGCCGGCAACTGCTCTTCGATGCCTTCGACGAAGGGGTACCGACCGTTGACCTGGTGCAGGCGCACGGCCGCCTGGTGGACAGCCTCCTCCGCCAGGCCTGGCAATGGCATCTGCAACCCTCGCCTCCAGGCGGCCCACCCCTGGCCCTGATCGCCGTCGGTGGCTACGGCCGGGGCGAACTGCACCCGGGCTCGGACCTGGACATCCTGATCCTGCGCGGAGACCCCCTGACAGGCCTCCCCCCCAGCTTCCCCGCTGACCCCACCCCCTCCTTGAACGAGCAACTGGCGGCATTCGTCGCCTTTCTGTGGGACATCGGTACCGAAGTCGGGCAGAGCGTGCGCACCCTGGCGGAGTGCGTGACCGAGGCCCAGGCCGACGTCACCGTCATGACCAATCTCATGGAGGCACGCTTGATCACGGGCGACGCCGGGCTCTTCGCCGCCCTCCGCCAGGCCACGGGCCCGGACCGCCTCTGGCCGAGCGAGGACTTCTTCGCCGCCAAGGCCGCCGAGCAACGACAACGCTGGCGCAAGTATGGCGGCACGGCCTACAACCTGGAGCCCAATATCAAGGAAAACCCTGGGGGCCTGCGCGATATCCAGATGATCGGCTGGGTGGCCAAGCGCCATTTCGCGGCGGATACCTTGCACGACCTGGTGGCCCACGGCTTCCTCACCGAAGGGGAATACCTGACCCTGATCGAGGGGCAGGCCCTGCTGTGGCGCATCCGCTTCCAACTCCACCGTCTCGCCGGGCGCCGGGAGGACCGCCTGCTCTTCGATTACCAGCGCACCCTGGCCCGGGACTTTGGCTTCGTGGATGACGGCAGCCACAACCTGGCCGTGGAGCAGTTCATGCAGCAGTATTACCGCACCGTCATCGAGCTCAACCGGCTCAATGAAATGCTGCTGCAACTCTTCCAGGAGGCCATCCTCTACCACGACCAGCTTGGTCCCCCGCTCCCCATCAATCGCCGTTTCCAGGCCCTGGGGGGCTTTCTGGATGTGACTGACCCGGATGTCTTCCGCCGCAATCCCGTCGCGGTGCTGGAGGTCTTCCACCTACTTCAGACCCATCCTGAGATCCAGGGAATCCGCGCCAGCACCATCCGCCTGATCCGCGAATGCCGGCACCTCATCGATGACCGCATCCGCGGGGACCTGCGGGCCCGTAGCTTCTTCATGGAGATCATGCGCCACGTCCAGGGACCCGCCGCCGCCCTGGCGCGCATGAACCGCTACGGGGTCTTGGCCGCCTACCTGCCGGCCTTCGCCAACATCGTCGGGCGCATGCAGTACGATCTCTTCCACGTCTATACGGTGGACGAGCACACCCTGCGGCTTCTGCGGCATCTGTGTGACTTCGCGGGTCCCGAGGGAGACGGCGAGTCCCCCTTTCGCACTACCATTGCCCGTGAGATCCCCAAGCTGGAATTGCTCTATCTGGCGGGGCTCTTTCACGATATCGCCAAGGGTCGCGGTGGCGACCACTCGGTCCTCGGTGCACGGGACGCCTGGGACTTCTGCCAGCGCCATGAGCTGCCGGAGTTCGACAGCCGGCTGGTGGCCTGGTTGGTGGAGAAACACCTGGTCATGTCCATGACCGCCCAGCGCAGGGACCTCAGCGATACCCGAGTCATCCAGGAGTTCGCCACCCTGGTCGGGGACCCCGACCGGCTGAATTACCTCTATCTCCTGACCGTGGCCGACATGCGCGCCACCGATCCGGCACGCTGGAATGCCTGGAAGGATTCCTTGCTCAAGGAGCTTTATCAGGCCACCCGAACCGCCCTGGGTCGCGGCCTGGAGAACCCGCTGGCGCAGGATGAACTGATCCAGCAGAAACAGGAGGAGGCCCTGCGCCAACTCGCCGCCTACGGCCTGACCCGGGACCGGTGCATGGTCCTCTGGATCAAGTTCAACCTCGATTACTTCCGCAACAACGCCCCTGACGAGATCGCCTGGCAGTCCCGCCTGATCCTCACCAATCCCCCCGGCAACCTGCCCTTGGTGGTCATACGCCCGGTGACCCGCCGTGGTTGCACCGAGGTCTTCCTCTACACCCCGGACCGCAACCTGATTTTCAGCCGCACCACCGCCGTCCTGGACCAACAGGGCCTGAATATCGTCGACGCCCGCATCATGACCACGGATGACGCCATGGCCCTCGACGCCTTCCACGTCCTGGACCACGATGGCCAGCCCCTCATCGACCCCGAGGTCATGGACAAGCTCCGGGTAGCCCTACGCCGCGCCCTCGCCCACCCGGAGGAGCCGGTCCAGGTGGTCCGCCGGCTGCCGCGCAAGCTCAAACACTTCCCCGTCGGCACGGAGGTCAGTTTTCTCCCGGACCCGCGCAATCACCGGACCCTGATGCGCCTCACCACCCTCGACCGCCCGGGCCTGCTGGCCCAGATCGGGGCCATCTTCGAGGAGGGCGGCATCCGCCTGCACAACGCCAAGATCGCCACCATCGGCGCCTTGGTGGACGACGTTTTTTTCATCACCACCCGCAACGACACACCGATCACCGCCGAGACCGCCCTGCGCTGGCTGCGCGCCGAGATCCACCGGCGCTTGGAAGAGGAGCCGGATTGAGCCCGGCGGCCACCGGACCCCCAGTTCCCCCCACCACGGCCGCTCACCCCAGATGCGGAAATCTTGACCCAGGACAAGGCAGGCGACGCAGAATTTTTGTAAATAATAAAATATTGATACAGGCCCATGTCGTATCGGGTCGAGCGCGTCACTGGGGAACCCCGGATGTCGATCCGCGACAACAATCAACTCATTCCTTTCCTGAGCCTGGGCTGCCTGCTGGGAGGCTTGTGCGCCACCCCCTCCGAGGCCGTCGAGGCCCCACCCAGTGAGGTAGCCCCGGGTTCGACC
>SBFV01000296.1 GCA_006227775.1 Gammaproteobacteria bacterium
TAGGGTGGTCCATGCCTGCCCGCGCTGGCTCAGGGTACCGGCACCAGGGCCAACAGTTCGCGCACGAATTCGTCCGCGTCGCGGCCCTCGGCTTCCGCTTCGTAGGAGAGGAGCACCCGGTGGCGGAGCACGTCCGGAGCCAGGTCCTGGATGTCTTCCGGCGAGACATAGTCACGGCCGGCGAGCCAGGCACGGGCGCGGGCGCAGCGGTCCAGGGCCAGGGTGGCGCGGGGGCTGGCACCGAAACGCAGCCAGCCGTTCAGGGCTCCCCCCAGGGCTTGCGAATCCCGGGTGACCAGCACCAGGTTGACCAGATAATCCTCCACGTCCGGGGACAGGTAGAGATCCAGGATCGCCCGGCGGGCGGAGAAGATGGCACTCTGGCTGAGACGCGGCCCCTCCCGGGCCTCCTCCGCGCCGCGAGCCTCCTCGCGGTTAAGGCGGAGGATAGCCTTTTCCGCCGCCAGGTCCGGGTAGTCCACGCGCACCTGGAGCAAAAAGCGATCGAGCTGGGCCTCCGGCAAGGGGTAGGTTCCCTCCTGCTCGATGGGGTTCTGGGTGGCCATCACCAGAAAAAGCGCCGGCAGCCGATAGGTCTCCCGACCGACCGTGACCTGACGTTCCCCCATGGCCTCCAACAGGGCGGACTGGACCTTGGCCGGGGCGCGATTGACTTCGTCGGCGAGGAGCAGGTTGTGAAAGATGGGACCCTTGTCGAAACGGAAGCTGCCATCCTGGGGACGATAGATTTCCGTGCCGGTCAGGTCGGCCGGCAGCAGATCGGGGGTGAACTGGATGCGGTGGAAATCTCCTTCCAGTCCAGCGGCCAGGGCCTTGACGGCCTTGGTCTTGGCCAGGCCCGGGGCCCCCTCCACCAGCAGATGGCCATCCGCCAGCAGGGCGATGAGCAGGCGCTCCACCAGTCCCGGCTGGCCCAGGATGTGACGCTCCACCCGCTCCCGTAACCGGGCGAAATCCGGGCGCAAGGCCTCGGCCTCGGCAAGCGTGGCGGCCGGATGCTTACCTGGGTCCGTGATCTGGGTCAGGGACATCGCTGGATCTCCATGTGGCTGACGCGGGTAGGGCAAACGAGTGACTGAGGCTTCGACGGACGGGGCGAATCCCTCCTCGGCTTTCACGCATCGGGGGCCACCCTGGATCGGGAGCGGTTGACGGGGAACCCCGTGGATAGATCCCTGCCGTAGGCTTGAGGATCGCCTCTCCAGGGTCGAGATCCCGCCAGACGCCTCCCGCTCCTCCTGGACCCGACCGATAACCGCAATGCCGCGGGTCTACGGGGGTATAGAGACAAGCAACGGCGACACCGGTTCCCCTTCCCGTCTCGCCCCGGAGCCAAGCGCCCACTTGCGGCCCAAGGCCCAATCCCTCAGCATGACGGGCCATTGTCAGCGCGGATGTCGCCAGCAACCACCGGGAAACCCGATGCCATGACCAAAACCTTCACCCCCCCGGCCTTCACCCCCGACCGCGGGCTCAAGGACTATGCCGGTATCACCCTACGCGGGGTGGCCATGGGCGCCGCCGACGTGGTACCCGGGGTCTCCGGCGGGACCATCGCCATTATCGCCGGCATCTACGAGGAACTCATCGATTCCCTCAAGTCGATCAACCCGACCAACCTCAAGCGTCTTTTCACCGAGGGGCCGGCCGCCTTCTGGGCCGCCAGCAATGGCAACTTCCTGCTGGCCCTGGTGCTGGGGATCGGCGCCAGCATCTTCTCCCTGGCCAAGCTCATCCACGGGTTGCTGGAGACCCAGCCGATTCTGGTCTGGTCCTTCTTCTTCGGCCTGGTCATCGCCTCCGCCTTCTTCGTTGCCCGCCACATCCCCCGCTGGACGACCGGCGAAGTCATCGCCTTGGTCCTGGGCACGGCCCTATCCTATATCATCACCATCCTCACCCCGGGGGAGCCCAACACCGCCTATTGGTTCATTTTCGTCTCCGCCGTCATCGCCATCTGCGCCATGATCCTGCCCGGCATCTCCGGCAGCTTCATCCTGGTACTGCTGGGCATGTACAAGTTCATCCTGGCCGCCGTCAGTGAGTTGCAACTCGACATCCTGCTGGTCTTCGCCACGGGGGCGGCCCTGGGGCTCATCGCCTTCTCCAACCTGCTATCCTGGCTGCTCCATCGTTACCATGACCTGACCATCGCCACCCTCATCGGCGTCATGATCGGTTCCCTCAACAAGGTCTGGCCCTGGAAGCAGGTGATCGCATGGGAACTCGACCGCCATGGTCAACGGGTGCCCGCCCTGGAGGCGAATGTCTGGCCCTGGAGCTACCCGGACCTGCCCGCCGCCGAACTGGTCGGCGCCAGCAACGAGCCGCATCTCGTCCTCGCCATCATCCTCGCCATCCTGGGTTTCCTGGCCGTGGCGGCCTTCGAATGGTTCACCCGTTCCCGGCTACCCGCTGCCGATCAAGGCAGATGAAACCAACCCTTCGCCCAGCGATCGCCGGTTTCACCCGGCTTGGCTGACGACTGGGAAGGCACCCTCAAGAAGCCGGGCAAATCCGGCGGGATGGGTATATATATAGATCAGAGGATCTTGAATTCATCCGACCACAACCACCCATGCCCGTATCGGGAAGACCATAATGAACAACGAAAGCCTCCACTACCACCGTATCCTCGCCGGCGCCGCCCTGCGTCACAGTGGCTACCCCACCATCAAGCGGGCGCTCTGGCTTGCCCAGCGGGAGGGTGCGGAACTCTTCCTGCTCCATGCCCTGGACCAATTTCCCGAGGAGATCACGGCCAGCGATCCCGCAACCTTGTTGCGGGCCGCCGACGCCAGACACCAGCTCGAACGGCTGCAGACCGCCCACCCGGAGATCCGGGAGGTGCGCGTCACCACCGATCGCTGCTGGCACGCCCTCAACGAAACCGCCGTGGAACTGAACGCGGACATCATCGTCATCGGCACCCACATCCATAACCGTCTCCAGGCCCTGCTCGGCACCACCGGAGATCAGGTGCTGCAACATCTGTCGCATGACGTCCTGATGGTCCAGTCCGAATCCATCCCGGCGGGACAGCCGGTGGCCGATTACCGCCATCTGCTGGTGGTGAGCGACCTGGCCCCCCATTGCACCGCCGCCGCCCGGCAAGCGGCCCGCCTGGCGCGGGATCTGGGCGCGCGGATCACCCTGCTGCATGTGGTGGAGCACTTCCCCACGGATCGGGAAAACGATGTCATCGCCCCGGAGAACGAAGATCCCATCAGCTTCCGCCAGCGCACCCGCGGCCGGGAGCTCCAGGCCTTCGCCGCCGCCAATGGCCTGACGACGGCGGACCAGCGAGTGGAGGTGACTACCGAATCGGCGGGAGAGCTGGTGCCGGAAATTGCCCGGGAGATCGGCGCCGACCTGGTGGTGCTGGGCGGCCCGGCCCCCTCGCTGAAACACCGGCTGCTCGGCTCCCGGGCGGAGGCCATCGTCAACCACGCCCCCTGCGACTGTCTGCTGGTGCTGCCACGGGGCTGAAGACGGATCGATCGTCCCAGGGCACCGCGCCATCGCCCTGGGGCCAGACCAGAAGACCAGGGGGCTTAGCGTCCCGGATGGCCTAGGGAGCGGCCCCCTCCTCCCCCCGCCGCAATTGCGCCTCTACGCGCAGCCGCACCAGCAAGGCGGCATCCACCACCCGCGGATAGAGGCGATGAAAGTGGTCGACCGCCAGCGCCTGGGAGGCGGCCAGGCGCTCCACCCGCCCCCGCGTGGCCGCCCTCAGGGGCAGCATCAGCAGCCGCGGCGCGATCAAGGCGAGGTAGGTTGCGGCTCGTTCCCGCTCCCCGGGGTCTTCCCAGTCTTCCCACAGCAAGAGTTCGGGAAAGGCCTCCGCATCCAGAATGCGCCCCTCGCAGGCATCCGATCGCTGACCTGGCATGGCCTCCCGAGCCGCCAGGGCCAGGCCGGTACCGTCCGCCTCGCGCCGGAACCACTGGCCGCGGCCCGTCTGACCCGCCCGCGCCCGGACCTGTGCCTCCAGGGCCGCGCGCTGGTCGCGATCCGTGAGGGCATCCTCCCCCGTGGCGCAGGACCAGCGCGGCACCCGGCCCATCGCCAGGGGCTCAGCGCCATTGACGGCCTCCAGCAGGGCGATGGGTCGCTGTTCGGGGCCGCCATCCAGCAGCCAGCGCTCGTAGCGATCCCGTAGCGGGAAGGGGACCAGCTCCCGCGCGTCCAGGGCGGCATCGACCAGTATCCCAGCGGCTGCCTGGGCCAGTTCCCGGTCCACGGTGGGGGGGCTGGGAAAGCGCGCCAGCCCCTCCCGTTCCGACCAGACGCCGTGGCGATAGAGGCAGAGCTGCTTGGTGGAACCCAGGCTTCCCCAACCCACGGAGCGCTCGCCGTAGAGCTGGATCTCCCAATTGACGCCATCCGTGCTGATGGCCCGCCCTTGATCACTTTCGATGACCTGGAGGACGCCGAGAAAGGGGTTGAGACGGCGCACGGCGTAGCGCCGGGTGACGGTCATGAGTCCGCCGCCTCGAGTTTCGCCCGCAAGCGTTCGATCAACTGGTAGGCTGGGTCCTGCATCTCCGGGTCCATGACCTCGAAAAGATACTCCAGCTCGTCCAACACGGGCTCGATCTCCTCGCGCTGGTTCAGGTCGGGCAGCCGGCGGACGACTTCACGCATATAGGTCTGAGGATCGGGAAGGGGCATGGGAGGACTCCGGGGGCTTATCTCCCGTGGGGGTTACAGGTTCATCGCGTATCAATATAAGGCCTCGCCGGCTCCTTGTTACCCCCGAAAAGGCAAGGGTAGAAAGGGGCCCAAATAATCCCGCTGCCACCACTGGCCACTGGCTGACCTTTCCGCTGGGCTGCTGAAGCGATACTGGTAAAGGGACAACCGCAACCAGGGCGATGACCCCTGGGTCACCGGCGGTCGGGCAAGTAACGCGGTCACCGCCGGGTCACCTGCCCGCAGACGGTCCAGGAACCGATCGAGCAGTTCGAGAAAGACGGGGTTCCTGGGCAGGAACCAGAGCATCCAATCCAACCGGGGCTGGTGGGGAACGATGAAGACCGGCGCCTGGGCGGGATCATCGGGCCGGTAACGAAAATCCAGGGGCTGCCAGTTCACCCCATCCGCGCTGGCCTCCATGACCAGCTCCACCCGCCGCCGCTCGATCGTGGGGAAGACGTGGTACCGGTTGGCGATGCGGAAGGGCTCGAGGGGACGCACCCAGGCGCTCAGGGGGTCGAGCGACCGCCGGAACACCAGCTCGGCGCCGACGATCAGGCTGGTGGTTACCAGGACCAGCGCCAGACCAAGGGTCAGCGCCGCCATACCCCGACCTGGCCTGACCGGCAGCAGGTGGCTGGCCAGGGCACGCTCCCGCCAGCCCCGCGGCAGGACGCGCCTCACTGCCTGGTCGTCGAAGAGGAAGAGGCAGAGGATGATGGTTAACAGATTGAAAAAATTGTGGTTGCTGGTGGCGATGATCAGCACCTGCCAGAGGATGGTCACCCAGGCCGCGAAGAGCCGCCAGGGGCGGGGCAGGAAGATGAAAAAGGGCACCACCAGTTCCACGAACAATGTGCCCCCGGCTCCAACCCGCAGGAGCGCGTCAGGCAGATGGTGGGCATACCAGGCGCCGGCATGAGGCAGGGGCTGGGTCTCGAAGTAGTACCGCAGTGCCGAGAGGTCCCGCCAGGCGGGATCGCCGCTCAGGAGCTTGGCCAGCCCCGACTCGAAACGCAGCCGGAACAGCAGCCAGCGAAACAGCCACACCACCAGTCGCGGTCCGCCGGGCAGCAGCATGGCCAGGAAGCCCGTCTCCAGGAGCAGATAGTCCCACTGGAAGTTGGTGAAGAATTGGCCGGCGTGGTAGAGCGACAGATACAGCAGATAGAGCAGGAGCAGGACCGTACGCTCCATCCAGGCCGCGGGCACCGTGGTCGTCCCACCGCTGCCACCCGTCCCACTCGTTCCGCCCGTCCAACCCGGTTCACACGGCTCACCCATCCCGCTTGTCATACCCTTCCCGCTCGGCTCAGCCAGCTCAGCCAGCTCAACCGGCTCACAGGTCCCG
>SBFV01000077.1 GCA_006227775.1 Gammaproteobacteria bacterium
CCGGCGACGCCTGCTCCGCCGCCCTCCTGACGGAGACGGGCCTGCACCAGCGGTTGACCCTGGAGCCCCGCCGCCACGCGGATCTCATCCTGGGGATGGTGGAATCCCTGCTGCACGCCGCCGACGCGCGGATTGGCGAGCTCGACGTCCTGGCCTTTGGCCGGGGTCCCGGCTCCTTCACCGGGGTCCGCATCGCCACCGCCGTCATCCAGGGCATGGCCTTCGGCGCCGATCTGCCGGTGGTGCCCCTTTCCACCCTCGCCGGCCTGGCGCAGGGCCAGCATCGCCGCTACGGCAGCCGCCGCTGCCTTGCCGCCCTCGACGCCCGCATGGGTGAGATCTATTGGGGCCGCTTTATCCTGGACGGCCAGGGCCTGATGCGCCTCGTTGGCGAGGAGATGGTCACCACCCCGGAGCGGGCGCCCCTGCCCGCGGACGCCGGTTGGGAAGGCGTCGGCAGTGGCTGGGACCGCCACGGCGAAGGGCTGCGTCAGCGCCTGGGGACCAGGCTGGGCAGGGTCGATCCCGCCGCCGTCTGCGAGGCCCAGGACCTGATCCCCCTTGCCCAGGCCGATTTCGCCGCCGGCCTGGCCCTGCCCCCGGAACTGGCCCTGCCCGTCTATCTGCGCGACCAGGTGACCCATGGGACCTGACCCACCCTGCTGGCCATCATCACTGGCCTGGCACTCCCCTAGCCCCCTGGGTATCATGGCCCATTTTTCAGCGGGCCGCCGGTCGCGGCCGGTTGCGGGCACACCAGCGGAGCCAAACGCATGCGCAGTCACTATTGCGGGGATCTGAACCGCGCACAGATCGGTCAAGCGGTCACACTCGTCGGCTGGGTCCACCGGCGGCGGGATCACGGTGGCGTCATCTTCATCGACCTGCGCGACCGCGGCGGTCTGGTGCAGGTGGTGATCGACCCGGACAACCCGGATACCTTCCGCATGGCCGAGCAGGCCCGCAGCGAGTACGTGGTCCGCATCGAGGGGCTGGTCCGTCCGCGCCCGGCGGGGACGGAGAACAAGGACCTGGCCACCGGCGAGATCGAGGTCCTGGCCCGCGCCCTGACCATTCTCAACACCGCCGAGACCCCGCCCATCCACCTGGCGGAGCATGGCCCCGAGCCCTCCGAGGAACTGCGCCTGCGTTACCGCTACATCGACCTGCGCCGCCCGGAGATGCAGGAGCGGCTGCGGGTGCGGAGCAGGATCACCCGCACCCTGCGCAACTTCCTGGACGACCACGGCTTCCTCGACATCGAGACCCCCATCCTCACCAAGTCCACCCCCGAGGGGGCCCGCGACTACCTGGTGCCCAGCCGCACCCACCCCGGCGAGTTCTTCGCCCTGCCCCAGTCGCCGCAGCTCTTCAAACAGTTGCTGATGATGTCGGGGATGGACCGCTACTACCAGATCGCCCGCTGCTTCCGCGACGAGGACCTGCGCGCCGACCGCCAGCCGGAGTTCACCCAGCTCGACATCGAGGTCTCCTTCATGAGCGAGGACGAGCTCATGGGCCTGATGGAGGAGATGATCCGCGTCCTGTTCCGTGACATCCTCGGCGCCGAGCTGCCCAATCCCCTGCCCCGCCTGACCTACGCCGAGGCCATGCGCCGCTTCGGTTCCGACCGCCCCGACCTGCGGGTGCCCCTGGAACTGGTCGACGTCGCCGATCTCATGACCGGGGTGGACTTCAAGGTCTTCGCCGGCCCGGCGGCCGACCCGGAGGGGCGGGTGGTCGCCCTGCGCCTGCCCCAGGGCGCCGAGCTGAGCCGCAAGGCCATCGACGACTATGGCCAGTTCGTCGCCATCTATGGCGCCAAGGGCCTGGCCTACATCAAGGTCAACGACTGGGCCGGACAGGGCCGCGAGGGGCTGCAATCCCCCATCCTCAAGTTCCTGCCGGACAGCGCGGTGGACGGCATCATGGCCCGCACCGGGGCGGTGGATGGGGACCTGATCTTCTTCGGCGCCGACAAGGCCAAGGTGGTCAACGAGGCCATCGGCGCCCTGCGGGTCAAGCTGGGCCAGGACCTGGGCCTGATGGCCGAGGGCTGGCATCCCCTCTGGGTGGTGGACTTTCCCATGTTCGAGCGCGAGGGCCACACCGGGCGCTGGACCGCCCTGCATCACCCCTTCACCTCGCCCAAGGAGGACCAGGTGGACCTGCTGGAGACCAACCCCGGCGCCTGCCTGTCCCGCGCCTATGACATGGTCCTCAACGGCACCGAGATCGGCGGCGGCTCCATCCGTATCCACCGCGAGGAGGTGCAGCGGCGCGTCCTCAAGCTGCTGGAGATCAGCGACGACCAGGCCGAGGACCGCTTCGGCTTCCTGCTCAAGGCCCTGAAATACGGCTGTCCGCCCCATGGCGGCCTGGCCTTCGGCCTGGACCGGCTGGTGATGCTGATGACCGGGGCCAGCTCCATCCGCGACGTCATGGCCTTCCCCAAGACCCAGACCGCCGCCTGCCTGCTCACCTCCGCGCCGTCCCCCGTGGATCAGACCCAGCTCAACGAGCTGGCGTTGCGCATCAAGTTGCGGCCCTGAAGGTCGCCCCGGGATGAGCGGCGCCTTCAAGCGCCCGGAATCGGTGCTGCTGGTCATCGCCACCCTGGGTGGCGAGTTCCTGCTCCTGGAGCGCGCCCAGCCGGCGGGTTTCTGGCAATCGGTGACCGGCAGCCTGGAGCCCGGGGAATCCCCGCGCCGGACCGCCGGGCGGGAGCTCCGGGAGGAGACGGGTATCCAGGTCCCGGATGCGGCCCTGATCGATCTCCGTCACCGTGAGCGCTTTCCCATCGTCCCCGCCTGGCGGGCGCGCTATGCCCCCGAGGTTCACGACAACCTGGAGCACTGGTTCGCCCTGGTGCTGCCCTTCCGGCGCCAGATCAGCCTCAATCCCCTGGAGCACCGCCAGCATGGCTGGCTGACCGCCCGGTCGGCGACCTTCCTCGCCAGTTCCTGGACCAACCGCGAGGCGATCCGCCTGCTGGCCTCGCGCCTGCCCTCCTAGTACCCACCCGAGGAGCTACGGCCCGATCAGCCGAGGCGTCTTCCCCGCGCCTTGACCTCGCCCTCCTCAGGGCCACCTAACCGGGGTTACTGGCCAGGGCGCTGCTCTTCCACCAGGGGTGGCGGGCCTCGGTGAACTCCTCCCAGACCGCGTCGAACCGGTTGAGGGAATGGAAGAAATCGCAGTTGCGCCAACCGATGAGACCCCCGGCGAAGATGAGGGTGCGATGGTCGTTCTCTTCCGCCAGGAGGATATCGAGGAGTTTCTGCGTGACGGCGACATCGTTCATGAGCCCCAGCAAGTCCTGCAAGCCCTTCATGTGGGCGATGAAGGCGTCCATGCCCATGAAGAGGGGGCGGAAAAACTCGGCGGCGTAGCGCAGCTTCTTGCATTCGATGCGCAGGCGGTGCATGGCCTCGGCGTCGTTGCGGTCGACGTTGCTTCCCGTCTTGAGGACCTGGCGTTCCTGTTTGTCGAGGAGGGCGCGGGCAAAGGGGATCAGCTTGCCGTTCATGGCGTCGTCGGCCTTGCGTTTCTTGCCCGGTTGTCCCTCCCAGCGCCGGTTGGTGAACCAATCGCTGCAACCCTCCTTGAACTGCTGGTAGCGGTCGCTGGCCAGCATGGGTACGACCTGTTCCTCGTAGGCGCGGGCACGGCGCGCCCGGGCGACCCGGTCAAGGTCCTCGGCGCCAGGCAACGGCAGGCGCGGGGCGGCGTGGCTCAGCCCCTCGTCGATAAAGACATCCAGGTCCCGCGCCAGGCCGAGCTCCCCTACCACCCAGCGCATCTCGTCGAACCAGTGCTGGCTGGACTCGCGGGGAATAACGCCACGAAACAGCGAGATGGCGGAGCGTAGACGACGGATCGCGACCCGCATCTGGTGGACGCCTTCGATGTTCTCCCAGTTTCTGGCCTTGCCTTCCCACTCCAGGATGAAGCCGAAGTTATGGGCCAAGATGGTGGCGAAGGCATGGCTGACGTTCTGGCCCGGTTCGACCGGGGCGGACGATTTCATGATGCTCGACATAGGGAACGGATCCTCGGGTCTTCAAAAAAAATCTTCGGCGATCAGGGGCTCTGGCTGGCCCAGGTGTCGCGTAAACCGACGGTGCGGTTAAAAATCAGGTGCTCGGGACGGGACTCGGGGTCCACGACGAAATAACCCTCGCGCTCGAACTGGAAGCCATCGCCGGGCCGGGCACCCCGGAGGGCGAGTTCCACCAGGCAGCCGGTGAGGGTGCGCAAGGAGTCCGGGTTGAGGTCATCGAGGAAGTTGCCGCCACCCGCCCCCGGGGTGGGCACGGCGAAAAGCCGGTCGTAGAGCCGTACCTCGGCCCTCACCGCCGAGGCGGCGGGGACCCAGTGAATGACCCCCTTGACCTTGCGGCCCTCGGGGTTACGGCCCAGGGTGGCCGGGTCATGGCTACAGCGCAGCTCGATGACATCCCCCTCCGCGTCCTTGATGACCCGCTCGCAGCGGATGACGTAGGCCCCCCGCAGGCGCACCTCGCCACCGGGAACCAGCCGTTTGTAACCCTTGGGCGGGTCTGCGGCGAAATCGGCCCGGTCGATCCAGACCTCGCGGCCGAAGTCCAGCGCGCGCGCGCCGCGATCCTCGTCCTTGGGGTGGTTGGCCAGTTCGATGGTCTCCCGCTGGTCCGCCGGGTAATCCTCGATCACCACTTTGAGGGGGTGCAGCACCGCCAGTCGGCGCTCCTGGCTCGCGTCCAGGTCCTCGCGCACCGTATTCTCCAGCAGGGACATCTCCACCCGGTTTTCGGCCTTGGTGATGCCGATGCGGTCACAGAAGACGCGGATGGCGGCGGGGGTGTAGCCCCGCCGGCGCAGACCGGCGAGGGTCGGCAGCCGCGGGTCGTCCCAGCCTTCCACGTGACCCTCGCTCACCAGTTGGGTGAGGAGGCGCTTGCTCATCACCGTATATTCCAGGTTGAGGCGGGAGAACTCGATCTGGCGCGGCTTGCAGGGCAGGTCCAGGTGATCGATCACCCAGTCGTACAGGGGCCGATGGTCCTCGAACTCCAGGGTGCAGAGGGAGTGGGTGATGCCCTCCAGGGCGTCCGAGATGGGATGGGTGTAGTCGTACATGGGGTAGAGACACCACTCGCTGCCCGTCTGATGGTGGGTCACCCCATGCTTGATGCGGTAGAGGACCGGATCGCGCAGGTTGATATTGGGCGAGGCCATGTCGATCCTGGCGCGCAGCGTACGGGCACCATCCGGGAACTCCCCGGCGCGCATGCGGGCGAAGAGGTCCAGATTCTCCTCGACCGTCCGGTTGCGATAGGGGCTGTCCCGCCCCGGCTCGGTCAGGGTGCCCCGGTAGGCGCGCGTCTCCTCCGCGCTGAGATCGCAGACGTAGGCCAGACCCTGCCGGATCAGGTCCACGGCGTAGTCATGGAGTTGCTGAAAGTAGTCCGAGGCGAAATAGGTTCGCCCCCCCCAGCGATAGCCCAGCCAGCGCACGTCGGCCTCGATGGCCTGGACGAACTCGATGTTTTCCTTGTGCGGGTTGGTGTCGTCGAAGCGCAGGTTGCACTGGCCCTGGTAATCCTCCGCCAGCCCGAAGTTCAGGACGATGGACTTGGCGTGGCCGATATGCAGGTAGCCGTTGGGTTCCGGCGGGAACCGGGTATGGATGCGGCCGTGTTTACCGCTGGCCAGATCCTGCTCGATGATCAGGCGGATAAAGTTGGTCTTGCCCGGTGCCGGGGACAGCGCGGCGGTCTGGGGTGCGGACATGGGAATCTAACCGGTCATTGGGGGGAGGCCCAAGCGCCTCCAAAGGGTTAAAGGTTGGCAGGATACCGACAACGGCGGCCCCGGAGAAGTGGTATGGGGCTCTTTCGTCAACCCGAACCGCCGGGAAACCAAAAGCGAAAGTCGCTGGATACCGCCTTCCGCCTCGCCCCGCGCGGCTGCTTTGCGGCCGCCCCAGGTCGGTGGAAGCCTGGCGGGGGAGGCCATGAATACCTCCCCCTTG
>SBFV01000306.1 GCA_006227775.1 Gammaproteobacteria bacterium
TGAGGCCCAGGGTAACCAGGACCGGCGGGGACACGGCCGCTGCTGGGCGGGGGGATGGCTTTCCCCGTCACCCGGCCACCGCCCCCACCGTTCCTAGGGTCCCCCCCAGCCTCTGCCCATGGCGGGCGAATGGAATTCGCCTGGCTTTGAATCTATTACCTGACGCAGTTCACTTCTCAGCCTTGCTGAGAAGGATCGGGGAAAACCGAAAAGTCATTTGCGATGGGTATACAATAATTTTGTTTATTCCCCAGCCAGAGGTCACTGCGTGTCCCAGCCAGCCTATCGGCGTATCCTGCTCAAGCTCAGTGGCGAAGCCCTGATGGGGTCCGGCCAGTTTGGCATCGACCCCCAGGTCATGGCCCGGCTGGCGGCGGAGGTCAAGGATCTCAGGGATGTGGCGGTCCAGATTGCTCTGGTGATTGGCGGGGGCAACATATTCCGCGGCGCGGGGCTGGCGGGGGCCGGCATGGACCGAGTCACCGGCGACCAGATGGGCATGCTGGCCACGGTCATGAACGCCCTGGCTATGCAGGATGCCTTGGAGCGTATCGGCGCCAGCACCCGGGTCATGTCCGCCCTGCGGATCAACCAAGTCTGCGAAGACTATATCCGCCGTCGCGCTATCCGTCATCTGGAAGTGGGGCACGTCGTCCTCTTCGCCGCTGGCACCGGCAATCCCTTTTTCACCACGGACTCCGCCGCCAGCCTGCGGGCGGTGGAGATCGGGGCCGATCTGCTGATCAAGGCCACTCAGGTGGACGGCGTCTATTCCGCCGATCCCAAGAGGGACCCCGCGGCGATCTTTTATCCGCGTCTCAGTTATGACCAGGCCCTGCGCGAGAACCTCCAGGTGATGGATACTACCGCCATCGTCCTGTGCCGGGATAACCGTATCCCCATTCGTGTCATGAACATCCATCAACCCGGGGCACTGATGCGCCTGGTCATGGGCGAGCCCATCGGTTCCCTGGTCGAGAGCGGAGACTGAAATGATCAACGACGTCAACAAGGACGCCGAGGAGCGCATGGCCAAAAGCGTCGAGGCGCTACGGCTGGAACTGGTCAAAATCCGTACCGGCCGTGCTCACCCCTCCCTACTGGACCACATCCGCGTCAATTACTACGGCAACGAGGTGCCGATCAAGCAGGTGGCCAACGTCACCGCGGAAGACGCCCGCACCCTGGCCGTGTCTCCCTGGGAGAAGAGCATGGTATCGGCGGTGGAGAAGGCCATCCTCCAATCTGACCTGGGTCTCAATCCCAACACCGCCGGAAGCGTGATTCGCGTACCCATCCCACCCTTGACGGAAGAGCGTCGCCGTGACCTGACCAAGGTGGCCCGGGCCGAGGCGGAGCAGGGGCGCGTCGCCATCCGTAACATCCGGCGTGAGGCCAACGCTGAATTCAAGGAAATGGTCAAGGAAAAGATGATCTCCGAGGACGAGGAGCGGCGCGGCCAGGAATTGATCCAAAAGCTCACGGACAAGTACGTGAAGGAGGTCGACCAGGTCCTGGAGGAGAAGGAAAAGGACCTCATGGCCATCTGAGGCCGGACGTCACCAGGGCAAGCCCCCCTGACAATCACGCGAGAGGCCCATGGCCAGACCCACGAACGGCAGGGCGGCAGCGGGTGCCATTCCCCGTCATGTCGCCATCATCATGGATGGTAACGGTCGCTGGGCGCGGGCACGCCATTTGCCCCGGGGCGCTGGGCATCGCGCTGGCGTCAAGAGCGTCCGGGCAGTGGTCGAGGAGAGCATCCGCCAGGGGATCGAAGTCCTCACCCTCTTCGCCTTCAGCAGCGAAAACTGGCGCCGGCCCCAGTCCGAGGTGGACTTCCTCATGCAACTCTTCCTCACCGCCTTGCGCTCGGAGGTCAGGAAGCTCAAGGAGCAGGGAGGGCGGTTGCGGGTGATCGGCGATCTTGCCGCCTTTCCCGAACGGCTGCGCCAGGAAATCGCCCAGGCCGAGGCGACCACCGCGGCGAACGACAAGCTCATCCTCCAGATCGCCGCCAATTACGGTGGCCGCTGGGATCTGACCGAAGCGGCCCGACGCCTCGCCCGCGAAGTGGCCGCCGGTCGTCTGGATCCGAACGCCATCGAAGAAGCCTCCCTGGTCCCCCAGCTTGCCACCGGCGGATTGCCGGATCCTGACCTCTTCATCCGCACCGGGGGCGAACAGCGGTTGAGCAACTTTCTGCTCTGGCAATCCGCCTACGCCGAACTCTATTTCACCGATCTCAAGTGGCCGGACTTTGGGGCCGCGGCCTTTGCCGACGCCATCGCCGACTTCGGCCGACGCCATCGCCGCTTTGGCCAGACCTCCGAACAACTGGCCGGGGGGGGTGATACCGCCAGCGAGGGGTCGGGGCCGGAATCGCCCCATGATCCGGACCGGATCTAGTTCTCGCTCCACTACCCCCTACCGTGCCCCTGTCCAGCCTCCAGCGCCGTATCCTGACGGCCAGCCTCCTGGCCCCCGTCAGCATTCTGGCGGTGCTGGCCTTGCCCGCTAACGCCTTTGCCCTAGTGCTAAGTCTGGTCCTGCTGGGTGCCGCCTGGGAGTGGGCCACCCTGGCCGGCCTGGCCGCCCCGGCTGGGCGAGGGGCCTATGTCGCGCTCCTCGGCGCCGTCTTGCCCCTGCTCCAGGTCGGTATGCCCCCCGCCGCGTTGGTTCCCTGGCTGACCCTGATCAGCCTGGGCTGGTGGCTGCTGGCGCTGTACCTCTTCCGGCTCCAAGGGATTTCCCTGGCGCAAGGCCTTTCCCCCACCGCCATGCTGGCGGGGCCGGTGGTCCTGGGTTCCGCCTGGCTGGCCATCCGCCACCTGCATGGCGCATCACCACGGGGCCCCTTACTGGTGCTCTTCCTTTTCGTCCTCATCTGGACGGCGGATATCGCCGCCTTCTTCACCGGCCGGCGCTGGGGCAAGACCAAGCTGGCACCCGTCCTGAGTCCGGGCAAGACCCGGGCGGGGGTTTACGGGGCGGCGACCGGCGCGGCCGTTCTGGGTCTGGCTCTGGGGCTGAGCCTGGACCTGTCGCCCCCGGCGGTACTGGGTAGCCTGGTCCTTTGCCTGGCCACGGCCCTGATCTCGGTGGTGGGGGACCTCTTCGAGAGCTTCCTCAAGCGCCGCCGGGGTCTCAAGGATTCCGGCACCCTGCTACCGGGCCATGGGGGCATCCTCGACCGTATCGATAGCCTCCTCGCCGCGGCGCCCCTGTTCGTGCTTGGACTCATCTGGCTGGGGGTGACGCCATGAAAGGCATCTGCATCCTCGGCGCTACCGGTTCTATTGGCATCAGCACCCTAGACGTGGTGGGACGACACCCGGATCTCTACCGCGTCGTCGCCCTCACGGCCCATCGGGACGCCGAGCGCCTGGCGGAGCAATGCCGCCGTCATCGCCCGAAAGTGGCGGTATTGGCGGATGAGGGGGCGGCCAGGCGCCTGGGCGGCCTGCTGGCCGGCATGGATGGAGCGCCCGAGATCCTCACCGGCCCCGCCGTCCTGGAAGAGGTGGCGACCCTGACCGAGGTGGACATCGTCATGGCAGCCATCGTTGGCGCCGCTGGCCTGCTGCCAACCCTGGCGGCGGCCCGGGCCGGCAAGCGCCTGCTCCTGGCCAACAAGGAGGCCCTGGTGGTGGCGGGGGAGATCCTCATGTCCGCCGCTGCCGCCAGCGGCGCCCTGCTGCTGCCCATCGACAGCGAACACAACGCCATCTTCCAGTGCATGCCCCCCGGCTATGAGCGGGGCCTGGAGCGAGTGGGGGTGGAGCGCATCCTGCTCACCGCCTCCGGTGGGCCCTTTCTCCACAGATCCCTGGTGGAACTCGGCCGGGTGACCCCGGAGCAGGCTTGCGCCCATCCCAACTGGAGCATGGGACGCAAGATCTCCGTCGACTCGGCGACCATGATGAACAAGGGCCTGGAGCTGATCGAGGCCTGCTGGCTGTTCGGCACCCGGCCGGAGCGTATCCAGATTGTCATCCATCCCCAGAGCGTCATCCACTCCCTGGTGCAGTATGTGGATGGCTCGGTCCTGGCCCAGCTTGGCAATCCGGACATGCGCATCCCTATCGCCCATGCCTTAGCCTGGCCCGAGCGCCTGATCTCCGGGGTTTCCCCCCTGGACCTTTTCGCCGTCGGCCATCTGGATTTCGAGCCCCCGGGCTTCGATCGCTTCCCCTGCCTGTCCCTGGCCATCCAGGCCGCCGAGGCCGGCGGCACTGCCCCAGCTATCCTCAACGCCGCCAACGAGGTGGCGGTGGCCGCCTTCCTGGGAGGGCGTATCGGCTTCACCGCCATCGCCGAGGTGGTGGCGGCGACCCTGGACCGCCTGCCGGCCCGGGCGGTACCCCAGGATGGCCTGGAGACCCTGCTGGCCACGGACCACGAGGCCCGGCTCCTGGCGGAACAAATGCTGCCCTCCTCGGTCTGAGCAAGCGCTATGCCCGATCTCCTTCATACCCTCCTCTCTTTCGTCGCCGCCCTCGCCATCCTCATCGCGGTGCATGAATTCGGCCACTTCTGGGTCGCGCGCCGCCTGGGGGTCAAGGTCCTGCGCTTCTCCATTGGCTTCGGCCGACCCCTGTTACGTCGGGTAGGGCGCGATGGCACCGAGTATGTCCTGGCCGGCATCCCCTTGGGGGGTTACGTCAAGATGCTCGACGAAAGGGAAGAGGCGGTGGATCCAGCGGAGGCCCATCTGTCCTTCAACCGCCAGTTGCTGTGGAAACGCACCGCCATCGTCCTTGCCGGTCCGCTCTTCAATCTCGCCTTCGCCATCCTACTGTACTGGGGGATACTGGTTGTCGGGGATACCGGCAGTCGGGCCCTCATCGGCACCGTAACCCCGGGCTCCATCGCCGCCGAGGCCGGGCTGGAGGTCGGGGACGAGATGCTCCGGATCGGGGATCGCCCCACCCCGACCTGGGAGGCCGCGATCTTCGCCCTTATGGCCGAGTCCCTGGACGGAGAGGATCTGCCGGTCACCATTCGCGACCGGTACGGTGACGAACAGCGGTTCATCCTCGATGGCCGGGCACTGGCGGCACTCCCCGATGATCCGGCCATCCTCACCCACATCGGCCTCAGTCCGGCCCAGCCCCCCCTGCCCCCCCGGATCGGTTCCCTGGTCCCGGGCGAGGCCGCGGCCGAGGCCGGTCTCAAACCGGGCGATCTGATCCTGGGCACCCAGGGTGAACCCATCACCACCTGGGACCAATGGGTCAAACAGGTGCGCGATCACCCGGGTCAGCCCCTGGCGGTGCAACTGGAGCGGAAGGGGGAGGAAATCGAGCTTGAGCTTACGCCTCGCCCGGTTCCTGGTCCCAGCGGGGAGATCGGCCGCGTGGGGGCCGGGGTTGAGGTCCCGGAGGAACTGGTGGCGCAATATCGGGCGGTGGTGCGCCTGGGGCCCCTGGATGCCATCCAGGCCGCCTTCCTCAAGACCGCTGACATGAGCTGGCTCATGCTCAAGGTCATGGGGCGTATGCTCACCGGTCAGGCCTCCCTGGAAAACCTCAGCGGCCCCATCTCCATCGCCGAAGGCGCCGGGCGCAGCGCCAGCCATGGCCTGGCGTATTTCATCAAATTCCTGGCCGTGGTCAGCATCAGCCTGGGCGTGCTGAACCTCCTACCCATCCCGCTCCTGGATGGCGGCCATCTGCTCTATTTCCTTTTCGAGGCCGTCAAAGGCAGTCCTCTATCCGAACAGGTGCAGATGCTTGGCCAGCGCATCGGCGTCCTTCTCCTTGCCGCCCTCATGTCCCTCGCCTTCTACGTCGACATTCAGCGCCTGCTGAATTAGCCCCCACCCGCCAGGGCCAGGAACCGCCTGTTTTGTTCGGGGTGCCCTTGGCCTATACTAACCGGCCAAATCGAAAGGGCCGCCCGGGGCGACGGCCAGCTCCACAGGGGGAAGGGTTTTGGACAGTTCCAAACTGGGTTATTCCAGCCT
>SBFV01000208.1 GCA_006227775.1 Gammaproteobacteria bacterium
GACCCCATGGAGGCCCATTACATCGGTTTCAAGCTGTGGGTGCAGGCAGTGGAGAAGGCCGGCACTACGGACACCGACAAGGTGATCGAGGCTATCATCGGCCTGGAAACCCCGAACTTGACCGGCGGCATGGCCAAGATGTTGCCCAACCACCACATCACTAAGCCGGTCCTGATCGGCGAGATCCAGGACGACGGCCAGTTCTCCGTGGTCTGGCAGACCGAAGGGCTGGTGCCTGGGGATGCCTGGTCTGATTTCCTGGAAGGCTCCAAAGATATCGAGGCCGATTGGGTAACCCTCAAGTGCGGCAACTACAACACCAAGACCAAGACCTGCTCGGGCCAGAACTTCTGATCCCTTGCCGGCACCAGGCGGGCCAGGCCAAGAGGCCTGGCCCGCCGCCAGAGCAAGGTCCACCCCTCGGACCTGTTGCGGCGGCATACCGGATCGCCGGGAGCCCTTCGGGCTGAGGTCCCAGAAACAAAGTCCGGGCCTGGCCGCGAGCCATGCGGCCAGGCCTTTTCAATCAGTTACCGCCTTCGCGAGAACCCCTCATGCCGCTGCTTTCCCGGCTCTTGCTGGTCCTCCTGCTGGGCTGCGCCCTGACCATAACGCGGGCCGATGAGCCCGTCCCGATCCCCTCCCCCTTCGAGGCGGCCCTGCCCCTGCTGCTCGATAGCAAATTCCCGGTCAAGGAGCAGGCCATCGAACAGCTCGCCCAGACCGGCGATCCCCGCCTGGAGGAGCTGTTCAGTGCCCTGCTGGCGGGCGATCTCTATCAGCTCAAGTCCAACGCCAGCCTGGTGATGGCGACTGGCCAGGACGCTGACCTGAGGGTCATGGCGGTCCCGGGCGGTGAGCCGATCGCGGGCATCAGCGCCGCGGACCTGAAAAAGATCACCCTCAACAACCGCATGCGCGGCCAGCTCAAGGCCGCTCTGGCCCGCCTGGACCTGAGCCATGCCGATCCCGGGCGGCGCCTGACGGCGGCGACCAGCCTGCTCAACGATCCCGGCGGCGCCAGCCGCCAGGTGCTCACGGAGCGCCTGAGCCAGGAGACCGACGCCAAGGTCAAGGAGACCACCGCCCTGGTGCTGGCCTTGATGGATCTCCAGAGCCCGGACCCCCGCGCGCGCCTGGCCGCCCTGCCCCCATTGCGGGACTCGCTGCATCCCCAGGTACGCGCCGCCCTGACCCAGTTGCTGGAGCGGGAGAGCGATGGCCAGGTCAAGGCCGCCGCCAGTCGCGTCCTGCGGCATATCGAGGGACGGGTGCACTGGTACGGTCAGATCGAGACCCTGTTCTTCGGCCTCTCCCTGGGCTCGGTGCTGGTGCTGGCCGCCATCGGCCTCGCCATCACCTTCGGCGTCATGGGGGTCATCAACATGGCCCATGGCGAGCTGATGATGCTGGGGGCCTACACCACCTACGTCATGCAGCAACTGCTGCCCGACCACATCGGCCTCTCCCTCTTTCTCGCCATCCCCGCGGCTTTCGTCATCGCCGGCCTGGTGGGCATCCTCATCGAACGGGGGGTGATCCGTTTCCTCTATGGCCGGCCCCTGGAGACCCTGCTGGCCACCTTCGGCATCAGCCTCATCCTGCAACAACTGGTGCGGTCGATTTTTTCCCCCCTCAACCGGGCGGTGGAGACCCCGGCCTGGATGGCGGGCTCCTGGCAAGTCAACGAGGTCCTGTCCCTGACCCTCAACCGTCTGGTGATCCTCGGTTTCTGTCTGCTGGTCTTCGCCCTGCTCTACCTGATCCTCAACCGCACCCGCCTGGGTTTGCAGGTGCGGGCGGTATCCCAGAACCGGGCCATGGCCCGCGCCATGGGGGTGCGCTCCCAATGGGTGGACGCCATGACCTTCGGCCTGGGGGCGGGCATCGCCGGGGTCGCCGGGGTCGCCCTGAGCCAGCTCACCAACGTCGGCCCCAACCTGGGCCAGAGCTACATCATCGACAGCTTCATGGTGGTGGTCTTCGGTGGCGTCGGTAATCTCTGGGGCACCCTGGTGGCGGGACTGGGCCTGGGGGTGGCCAACAAGCTGCTGGAGCCCTGGGCCGGCGCCGTCCTGGCCAAGATCCTGGTGCTGGTCTTCATCATCCTCTTCATTCAGAAAAGGCCCAAGGGGCTCTTCCCCCAGAAGGGGAGGGCGGCGACATGATCCTGACCCGACTGCTGCGCGACGACCGTGGCGGCCAGATCCTGCTGGGCTCCCTGCTGGTCCTGGCCCTGCTGGCGCCGGTGCTCAACCTGGCCCTGCCGCCGGATCACCCCTTGCACCTGTCCACCTACACCCTGACCCTGCTGGGCAAGTACCTCTGCTATGCCCTGCTGGCGGTGGCGGTGGACCTGGTCTGGGGCTATCTGGGCATCCTCTCCCTGGGGCACGGCGCCTTCTTCGCCCTGGGCGGCTACGCCATGGGCATGTACCTGATGCGCCAGATCGGGGATCGCGGCGTCTATGGCAATCCGGAGCTGCCGGACTTCATGGTCTTCCTCAACTGGTCGGAGCTGCCCTGGTACTGGTGGGGCTTCGACCATTTCGGCTTCGCCCTGCTCATGGTGGGGCTGGTGCCCGGCCTGCTGGCCTTCGTCTTCGGCTGGTTCGCCTTCCGCTCCCGGGTCACCGGCGTCTATCTGTCCATCATCACCCAGGCCCTCACCTATGCCCTGATGCTGGCCTTTTTCCGTAACGAGATGGGCTTCGGCGGCAACAACGGCCTCACCGACTTCAAGGACCTGCTGGGCTTCGACCTCCAGGCCGACAGCACCCGCGTCGCACTCTTCCTCGCCTCGGCCCTGGCCCTGGCCCTGGGCTACCTCGCCTGCCGCGCCCTGGTCCTGTCCAAGCTGGGGCGGGTGGCCATGGCCATCCGCGACGCCGAGGAGCGCACCCGTTTCACCGGCTACCGGGTGGACCGGGTCATGCTGTGGCTCTTCACCTTCTCCGCCGTCCTGGCGGGGATCGCCGGCGCCCTCTACGTGCCCCAGGTCGGCATCATCAACCCCGGCGAGTTCTCCCCCCTCTTCTCCATCGAGATCGTCATCTGGGTGGCGGTGGGGGGTCGCGCCACCCTCTACGGGGCGGTGGCCGGGGCCCTGCTGGTCAACTACGCCAAGACCTGGTTCACCGGCGCCCTGCCGGAGGTCTGGCTCTATGCCCTCGGCGCCCTCTTCGTGGTGGTGACCCTCTTCCTGCCCCAGGGCATCGCGGGCCTGGGGCGGGGGCTGGGCACCTGGACCCGCCGCGGGCGGCGGGAGGAGGCGCGGCCATGAAGCTGCTGGACCAGACCCGGCAACTGCTGCGCCGGGATCAGGTGTTCGAGTTCCTCCAGCCGGAGATCAACCCGGACCTGGACATCAGTCACCGCACCCTGCTCTACCTGGAGGGGGTCTCGGTCAGCTTCGATGGCTTCAAGGCCATCAACGACCTCAACCTCTATATCGACGCCGGCGAGCTGCGCTGCATCATCGGCCCCAATGGCGCCGGCAAGACCACCCTGATGGATATCATCACCGGCCGCACCCGGCCGGACAGCGGGAGCGTCTGGTTCGGCCAGGTCATCAACCTGCTCAAGCTCAGCGAGCCGGAGATCGCCAACGCCGGCATCGGGCGCAAGTTCCAGAAACCCACCGTCTTCGAAAACCACAGCGTCTTCGACAACCTGGAACTGGCCATGGCCGCCGACAAGCGGGTCTGGCCCACCCTCCTGGCCCGGCTGACGGCGGAACAGGCCGACCATATCGACCAGGTGCTGGCGACCGTGGGTCTGCTGGAGCAGCGCCAACGTCCCGCCCGGGTCCTGTCCCACGGTCAGAAGCAGTGGCTGGAGATCGGCATGCTGCTGGTACAACGGCCGCGGCTGCTGCTGGTGGACGAGCCGGTGACCGGCATGACCCACCAGGAGATGGACCGCACCGCCGAGTTGCTCACCTCCCTGGCCGGGGAGCATACGGTGGTGGTGGTGGAGCACGACATGGAGTTCGTCCGCTCCATCGCCCGCAAGGTGACCGTCCTCCATCAGGGCAGCGTCCTGGCCGAGGGCAGCATGGAGGCGGTGCAGAATGATCCCAGGGTGATCGAGGTCTATCTGGGGGAGGCGGGTTCATGCTGAGCATCGAGCGACTCAACCAATACTATGGCGAAAGCCACGCCCTGCGGGATCTGGACCTGGAGGTCCCGGCGGGCCAGTGCACCGTCCTCATGGGGCGCAACGGGGTCGGCAAGACCACCCTGCTCCAGTGCGTCATGGGGCTGCTGCCGGTACGTTCCGGCCGCCTGGACTTCGACGGCGTCGATCTGCTGCGCGTCCCGGCCGAGCGGCGCGCCAGCCTCGGCATCGGCTACGTGCCCCAGGGCCGCCAGATCTTCCCCCTGCTGACGGTGGAGGAGAACCTGCGCATCGGCCTGCCGGCGCGACGGGATCGCCTGCGCCAGGTGCCAGGCTTCATTTTCGACTTGTTTCCGGTGCTCAAGGAGATGCTCGGCCGGCGCGGCGGCGACCTGTCCGGCGGCCAGCAGCAACAGCTTGCCATTGGCCGCGCCCTGGTGCTGGACCCCCGGCTGCTGATCCTGGACGAACCCACCGAGGGCATTCAGCCCAACATCGTCCAGGAGATCGGCGACATCCTGCGTCGGCTCAACCGCGACCGGGGCCTCACCCTGCTCCTGGTGGAGCAGAAGCTGCCCTTCGCCCGCCGGGTGGGGGACCGCTTCGCCATCCTCGACCGCGGTCGCTCCATGGCCAGCGGCGCCATGGGGGACCTGAGCGAGGCCCTGGTGAAGGAGTATCTGACCGTATGAACACCCCCATCCCTCCCTCTCTCGCCACCCCTGGCCTGGCCCTGGGCCGCCCTTGGCCCGGGGATAACCCTGCCGGTGCCGATCCCCATGGCCGCCAAGCCGCCATGGCCGCGGGCGGCCGGCTCGGACGGGAAGGCACGAACCAGGCCAGCCCCCCCACCCCCGTCCCCCTCGCCAGTCAGGGCCGGGGCTGGCAGGCCAGCCTGGACCTGGGGCTCGGCCCCTGGCATGGGCGCACCGTTTTGATGCACCGCCGCCAAAGAGGCCCCCTGGCGGTGCAGCGCCCCTTCTATCCCGAGGGCGAGGTCTGTCATCTCTATCTGCTGCATCCCCCCGGTGGCGTGGTAGGAGGCGACGGCCTGGAGATCCGGGTGCAACTGGAACCCGGCGCCAAGGCCTTGATCACCACCCCGGGGGCGACCAAGTTCTACCGCAGCCAGGGGGAACGGGCCCGTCAGGATTGCCATCTGCGGCTAGGGGACCAGGCCGCCCTGGAATGGCTGCCCCAGGAGAACATCCACTTCTCCGGCGTCCAGGCACGACTCAAGACCCGGGTGGACCTGACCCCGACCTCCCGCTTCCTGGGCTGGGAATACCAGTGCCTGGGCCGGCCCGCCCTTGCCGAGGGCTTCGACCGGGGCGAACTGGACTGCCAGTTGCAGGTCTGGCGGGACGAGCGGCCCCTGTTGCTGGAACGTCTGCGCCTCACCCCCCAGAGCCGCCTGGGCGCGGCGGGACTGCGTGGCCGGCCGGTGACCGCCACCCTCATCGCCACCCCCGCGGGCCAGACCGAGCTGGACCGGGCGCGCGCCCTGCTGGGCGAGGGCGACCAGGCCGGCGTCACCCTGCTGGAGGAACTGCTGGTGGTGCGCTATCTGGGCGACTCCACCGAGGCCTGCCGCCACCTCTTCACCCGGATCTGGACCGCCCTGCGCCCCGCGGTGCTGGGCCTGGCCCCCTGTCCGCCACGCATCTGGGCCACCTGAATGGCAAGGGTCGGCGGGGTAGATGTGGGCAAGGGAGGGTCGGGCGGCCTCTGGCGGGGGTGTCGACCGCAGGGATGCGGTCGTCAAGCCTACAGGGAAGTATTCACGGCGTCCCCCGCCAGAGGCCACCCGACCCGACAACACCGCGA